>JAZUMX010000844.1:0-12639 GCA_045603865.1 Thermoguttaceae bacterium | reverse complement strand
AATGCACAAGCTAATAGCTAGGAGCTAACAGCTAGCAGCTTATTAAAAATGAACAACAACCCTGTAATTCTGCTGGGAGTAACCGGCGGCATTGCCGCCTTCAAAGCAGCGGCGTTGACAAGTCTGCTCACGCGCGCCGGTATGGACGTGCGCGTTGTCATGACAAAAAACGCCGCTGAACTTGTTTCCCCGCGGACGTTTCAGGCGCTGTCGAAAAATCCGGTTTATACGGATATGTTTTCAGACGACTCTTCGGCGCACCCGCATATAGACCTTGCTCGACAATGCAGTCTGATGTGCGTCGCGCCCGCCACTGCCAATTTTCTGGGGAAAGCCGCCAACGGAATCGCAGACGATTTGCTCACAACAACAGTCTTGGCGTTTGACGGTCCGATTATTCTCGCTCCCGCCATGAACGAAATCATGTGGCAAAAACCGGCTGTCAAGCGAAACGTCAAAACGCTTGCCAAAGACGGTTTTCTGTTTGTCGGACCTGAAACGGGCCGGCTTAGCTGTGGAGAATCCGGCGTCGGCAGAATGGCTGAACCGGAACAGATTTTACAAAAAATTCAGGACGTTTTGTCATGTATAAAATCCTGATTACTTCTGGACCAACCCGGGAATATCTTGATCCCGTCCGATTTCTGACTAACGCCTCCAGCGGACGAATGGGCGCAGCGTTGGCTGCCGCTGCTATAGAATTTGGCTGCGAGGTTACAATCGTTTCCGGACCGGTAAACATTTCTTATCCCAAACAGGCGCAGGTTATCAAGGTTGAAACGACGGAGCAAATGCTCGATGAGTGCATTAAACAGTTCCCTCTTTGCGACTGCGTAATTGGAGCCGCCGCCCCGTGCGACTACAAACCCGTTTCTTTTTCCGCTACCAAACTGTCCAAAACCGGAAAGACGCTTCAACTGGATTTTCAGCCCACGGAAGACATTCTCGCCTCTTTGGGCGCAATTAAAACATCCGACCAGATTATCATCGGATTTGCTCTTGAAACAGACAACGGCTTGGCGCACGCTCAGGAAAAACTGCGGCGAAAAAACTGTGACGCCATTTGCCTCAACGACCCGTCCGCGTTAAACTCGCTGTCAAATCATATTTCTGTCGTTACTCAAACCGGAATCATTAAAGAGATTTCCGGTTCCAAAAAAGTTGTCGCCGGGGAAATCGTTCGTCTGGCGCTGGAAATCGGCTCGAGGAAATAATCCGGGTTGAATAATCCCGGATTCGAGTTTCGTCGATTACTTTTTAATAACCTCTACGTAATACGCTCCCGTTGACGAACGGGAAACGCCGTCTAAAATCCAGGTTTGCAGCTTGTATCTGCCTTTTTTCAACGTGAGTGTAACAGACCCAAACGGCTCTTTTCCGGACAGACGAACGTTTCCTTCTTCCGACCCGATTTGAACTCTTGCCAATCCCGCAGGCAACGGCGCCTGTTTGACGTTAAACGGACGCTTTGCCAATCGAAATTCGTACGTCCCGGGTTGCAGAACTTCGACTAGCCAATAGCCGTTGCCCTTTTTTCCTAAAGCAATGTCGCGCTGAGTCATGGGCGGATCGTTAGACCCTCGCCAGTCATAGCAGTTCAATTCCACCGGATTCCCGTCAGGCTGCGCCAATGGGATTGTACAGTCCAAGTCCGGATTATAGAACGGTTCGACGTCGTTGTACCACTGCTTATAAAGCATCGCCAAAACGTTTTTGACGCCTGCTTTGTCGATTTCTCGAGGGTGTTCCTGGAGCGGATCGTCTTCCAGATTGTACAGCCGGGCGCCGTCGATAAGCCGCCACGTATCGTGCATAACAACCGACCCCTGCTTTTCTTCCGGGAACTCGCCGCGATGAGCGTTGACGACAATTTTTCTGTGAGGCATTGACTCGCCGCCTGTTACAAATCCGGAGACAAGGCTCATGCCGTCCAGACGCTGTTCGTCGTACGGTTCCACGTTTGCCAATTCCAGAATCGTTGGGGCGATGTCCGCGCAGTAACAGATTCTGCTGTCAAACCCGATGTCTTCCTTGAACAGATTCGGAAGCCTCATCCAGAATATCGTTCTATGTCCGCCTTCGGTCAGGTCGCCGGTTCGACCCACGTATTTTCCAGCAATATTCCCGCCAATCCCGCCGCTGGTAGACGTAAAAATCACAGCCGTGTTGTCAACCATGTCGGCTTTATCAAGATACGTCAACAAGCGTCCCAACGCCAGGTCAATCATCGCCGTTTGAGCGTAAAAAGCCGCCTGGCGCGCCGGCGCCCCGCGTTTAACAAAGGCTTCCATAATTCGCTGGTCAGGCTGATAGGGAACGCCGGCTTCGTTGGGCGCAATAACGACAAAAAACGGAGCGCTTTTATTCTTTTCGATAAACTTAATCGCGGTATCGAAAATAATATCCACCATATTGCCTTTTAGATGAACCGTTTTGCCGTTGAACCGAAGCGTCGGGTTGACAGACGAGTTCCCCCAGATGTCGCCCGGCTGACCGATACCGCCTGCGCCCGTTGTCAGCGTTGCGGCAAATCCGCGGTCTTGAGCGCGGTACGGATAACAGTCCCCAAAGGGCCAGCGTCCAAAAAACCCGGTGTTAAACCTGGCTTTAAGGAGCATCTCAGAAACCAGAAGATCGTCTTTGCGCGGATACTGCAAACCGCCATAGTTGCGTCTGACGCCTGTTTTTTCCGCGATTCGACCCGTTAGAACAGACGCCCACGTCGGCGCGCTGATCGGATAGGAGTGGTAATTCTCCGCCCGCTGCGATTCATGAAACAATCTGTCGATATTTGGCGTTACCGCCATGCGATTGCCGTAACAGCCCAAATCTCCTGGTCCGATGTCGTTTACAACAATCAGAATTACATTGTGACGTTTTGGAGCGGGAGCTTTTCCTTGCGCGGAAATCGGCAGAACCAAAGTCAACAATAACGGCAAATAAAATAACGGTTTCATGACATTGCAACGCGATAAACGGTTATTGGAAAAAGAGCTATTAGCATCTAGCCACTAGCTTCTAGCTTGGTTATTTAGTTTCAGGCGTTAAAAATTTTAACACCGAGAAATATAAATGCACAAGCTAATAGCTAGGAGCTAATCGCTAGCAGCTTACAAACAACTATTCCTCAATCTGCTTTTTTGTATTTCTAAACGCTGGCAGCTTTCGAAGTTCATTGAGATTCTCGACAACGCGCTGACGAACCAGCGTCATAAGCTCGTCTGGACTAAGCGACATTACCGTCTCGACCGGAATTGGATCGCTGTATCGAATGGCAACCTTTTTGAACAAGTGCATTTTACCGTGTTCCTGACGCGGCATCGCGTCAAACGCGCCTTCAATTGCCGCCGGAACAATAGGCGATTTTGTCTTTTGAGCCAATAAAATCAACCCCGGCAGGAACTCCTGCAGCTCGCCGTCAAAGGAACGGGCGCCTTCCGGAAAAAGAGCGACGCATTCGTCATTTTTGAGACGTTTGAGCGCTTCTTTGATTCCGCCGATAGGTTTCTCTCTGTTAACGGGAAAAGAGTTCAACGCTCGAAAAAACCAGCCCAAAAAGCCGTGAAAGAGCGATTCTTTCGCCATAAATCCCACCGGTCGCCATGTAGCGCTGCCAACAAATGGCGGGTCCAGGTTGCTCTGGTGATTACATACAATTATCACGCGTCCTTTACGGGGAATTTTTCGCCAGTTATAAAACTTGCCTCGAAATCCAAAGTAAAACAGTAATAAAGCAACTCGACGGGCAAGGTAATAAACGATCCAATCAATAATTGTGCGTTTCATAAGAATGATTTATAAAAAACGGTTAGCGGTTAGCCGGTAGGAATGTATATTCCCAGCCGCTAACAGCTAACCGCTGTTTCGTTACGGAATAAGTCCGTTCTGAAATATTTTGGGACGCTTCTGGTAACAGAAGTTGTCGCGTTAGTCTTCCAAAGAAATCGCTTCGGACGGGCAAGCGTCAACACAAGCGCCGCAACCAGCGCAGGCGTCAGCGTCAACTGTGGCAACGTCGCCTTCGAGCTTGATCGCTCCAACCGGGCACGTATCAACGCAAGAACCACAACCAACGCACTTGGATTCATCAACTTTAGCAGCCATGTTTTACTCTCCTAAAAAAATGGTTTTAATTAAGTACCGATATTGTGGAAAACATTTCCACTACAAATGTTACGCGAAAGGCAACAAAATGTTCGTTATTTATAAAAGCAGGGTTTTTCAATGTTGATTTGAACATTGTGAAAACCGGATTTCTGCTTTTGGATATTGTTTTTAAACGGTTTGCCTGGAATACAAATCAACCGAGCAATTTTTTAACTTCTGATTTGATTTGCGATTCAAGAGATCCTTTCATCATCGACAGCAGCGCCGGCAGCGTTATGGAAACTTTAACGTCTCCGCCAGTCGCATCGCGTTCGACAATGTCAAACTGACCGGTTATATCCATTCCCATATACCGGGCGTCAATTAAACCGCCGTTGTCTTGCCAGGTTACATCCCAGCAACTGTCGTATTGAGGGTATGTTTGACGAGCTTTCTGCTCCAGATTTTTCATCTGTTTGAAAGCGTCTTCTTTTGTACCTTTGTATTCAAAACTGAAAGCTATGTCGGACATATTATACGTTCCAGGGTAAGGCAATATAACTTCAGAGGCGTTCAAAAGAACGTCTCTGTTTCTTCTTTTATCGTTTCAATAAATTATTATAATAAAAAAATTCCCTCGATACAAGAGGGGTTGCACAAACTTTGACAAAAATTCTTAAAAATTGATGTTGCATTTCCCTGTAAAAATTGTTAAACTATCCCCAGTTTTCTATATATATTGAATGGGGAAAATAAACAACCGCTCCTGTCGAAATACCGTTTTCTTCAAAGACAACTTTCGAAGACCGACTCTCTTTGCGTTTTTATTTGCGCTTGTAAGCGTCTTTGGGTCGATAATTGGCTGTAAAACCGTAACGCCAATCGATCCAACGGGAGAATATATTTTCAGAGACGCCTCTGCGCCAACGTGTCCGGCGCCCGTATATTCCAACGGAAATTGTTCAACGTGTCAAACCTGTCCTGCCCCGCAGAGAAGCGCAACAACCTGGCTTGGTTCAAGCAGAGATCCCAATTCTACGATTCCTCAGAACGCCACGCCGCTGCTTTCTCCCTCAAAGGAAATAACCGAACTGATTTTGGGACCGACCGATCCCGTCGCTCGCGTTGGGACGTACGTTGTTATGGTTGCCGGAGTTAAAGACCGCGGAGGGAATTATCGTAAAAACAAACAGGTTGAATGGACTATTGACTGTTCCTCGCCCGGCGGATTTATCGACGTCGATCGCCGAGATTGGTGCGATCTTTTTGCTGGAGAATGGGATCCGCCCAGAATTGAGAATCCGCGTCACGCTTTTACCAGCACGTCCAGAAAGCCTATGCGGCTGACAAAAGGCACGACAACGCCCCTGGACGACGTTGTTATTCACGAAGGACAAACCTGGACAGCCATCTCTTCGCCGTGCGAGGGAACAACAAAGCTCACTGCCGTCGCGTTAGATTCCAGCGATTGGCAAAGACGCCTTCGCGCCGCTCATATCCATTGGATTGACGCCTGGCCGATTCTTCCGCCTGCTAAAATAGCGCAAAACTATTCTCAAACGTTAAACCTGCAATCCACTGTTGTCAGAGCTAACGGTTCAGCAGCGCTGGGCTGCATTGCCGTTTATGAAATCGTCAGCGGCGGAGAGGACGTTGAGTTTAAGACCGATTCTGAGAATTCCAATTCTGAAAAAATTACGCAAATCATCGTTCCCGTTGGCGGAAACGGAATTGCAGAAGCGCAACTGGTTAAAAAATCGGCGTCTGCCGGACAAACAAAAATTCGAACAACGCTCATTCGAGACAATTCCGACGGCAGATTTACCGTTCCAATACGTTTGGCTCAAGGAGAAACAACTGTCGACTGGGGAGATACCGGGTTGCTTATTTCACGCAGCGGTCCTTCAATTATTTCTGGAGGAGCGGAAGCCGTATATAGAATTACTGTCCGAAACGTCAACTCCGATAAGTTGAATGAAATCGTCGTTACAGACACCGTTCCGGAATCCTTTGAATATCAGCGAAGCGTTCCTGTCGGCCGCGTTCTGGACGCGTTGGTTACAAATCCGAATGGAACAAGATCGCAAAAAATTCAGTGGACAATACCCAGCCTCGATTCCGGACAAAGTCAGGCGTTTGACGTTGTATATCGTCCACAGTATGAAGGCGACTACACCCTTGTCTCAACGGCTCAAACCGGTTCTGTACAGGCAGAAGACGCACTGCGAACTCGCGTTGTCGCCTCTGGCGGATATCCTCTCCAACAAGCGCCGGCTCCAACTTCAACGCCAAGTCCGTTATCAAATCAGGATTCGGATAAAAATTATGACCTTGACATTCAAATTGTTTGTCAGGACAGGGCAAACGTCGGAAGCGAAGTCGTTATGAACGTCTTTGTTAAAAATAACGGTCAGGAAACGCTGACGAACATTTTGTCTTCTGTAACATTTTCTGGAGGGTTGTGCAGTTCCGTCGGCGCCTGTCCGGTTCAATTGAAACCAATTGATTATATTGAACCAGGAATGACGCGCGACGTTCGCCTGACGTTTACTGCAATTGCGAATGGACGCCAAACCATCAATTTGGAATTGATTGCTCCAAATGGTCAGCGTTTTACTCGACAGGTGTTTGTTACTGTTGAGGGCGACGCTTGTCAAACGCAAGCCGGCGCCAGCGTTTACCCAACAGATGCAAATGAAACGCCCAACCCCGATACAAACTCTGTTCAAGAATCTGAAAATACTCAAAATAATTTGATTTCCGACATTACGGAAGATCAGATTATGCTGAATGTTACTGCGCCAAGCGAAGCAAAAGCTGGAGAGGAAATTCAAATCACACTGGATATTGGAAACCGCTCAAACAACAATCTGTGCAATATTCGCTTAGCCTGTTTTTTGGACAGCAATTTTGAAATCGTCAAAAACACAACAGGGCTTGTTACGACAAATCCCCGTAAGCCGTATTGGGATGTTTTAACGCCTATTCCACCTAATCGCGGCAGCCGATATTACATTGTTGTTAGATGCAAAGCCGCCATGCCTACAATGTCGAGTTTTGTTATTCAACAGGGCAATACGGACTTGATTAAAAAAGACTGTCAAATTACTGTTACACAATCAAGCAGTCTCGATACTGTTCCGGATGCAACACTCCCTGACAATGTAGACGTTTCAGATCCATTAGCCCCAATTCCAGACGTAACTGCGCCTGAACCAGAGACTGCTCCAAATCCGGATATGCCTTCGTTGGACGATTCCTCTTTGGACGTTCCAACTCTTGACGAACCTGGCGCAGATTCGTTGGATGTACCGGCGCCGGATTTGCCAAATTTCGACGTTCCAGACGTTAACAATAATCAAACGAGCGCTCCAAACGACAAAATCAACGTTGAAATAACAACCAGACGATCAAGCATCAAAACAAATCAGACGTTTACATGCCAAATCAATTTGAGTAATAACACGTCAGATACAATGAACGACGTTGAACTGGCTTTTTATTTTCCAGCGGATTCATTTAAGCTTATAAAATTGGGAACGACAGGAGCAACGCAATACGATTATAACGCTTTGGGAGGTTTTGTAACTTTTAAACCCGCAACCCTGGAACCCGGTCAATCGTTAAAGTATTATATTCGTCTTTTACCTCAAAAGAACGGAATAACAGAATTGTCAGCAGCTATTAATGCAAAAGAATCCGGTACAATAGACGTTCGACAAAACACCGCCATAACCGTTAATGTTGAATGACGCTTTTATACAGGTTCAACAGGTTTTCAGACGCCTGTTGAACGGAAAACAGCGTAACAGCTGTTTCTCTTGACAACGCTCCAAGACGCGTTCTTAAATCAGCGTCACGCGATAATTTCTCAATTGCAAGAGCTGCCGCATGAGCGTCGTTTGGAGGAATAAGCAAAGCGGCAGAATCTAAGTTACAGAAAATCTCTTTTGTTCCTCCAACGTCTGTGGTAACAATAGGCAAACCTGTCGCTGCAGCTTCAAGAAGAACTCGTCCCAGCGGTTCCTGTCTGGCAGTATGAACGTAAATGTCAAGACTTCGCAGCCAGTCAGACAATTCCGGCAACTGCCCTTTAAGAAAAAAACGACCGTCTGGAAAAACATCTGCTGATTGAATGAGCTTGTTTTCCAGGTCAACGGTTTCCTGTTTGCTCGATTGCCGACTGCCGGCGATCTCATACTGCAATCGTATTCCGCGCTGTTCCAGGATCTCTGCTGCTTGAAAAAAGACGTCCATCCCTTTGCGAAGAGAAATCTGTCCGGCTATTCCAACTTTAAGCGGAACGTTGGCATTTTTATTCTTGGATGGATAAAATTCAGACAAATCTACCCCGTTATACAAAACAGTCGCTTTCTTTTCGTCCAATCCTTGATTTACATGATACGCTTTTGTTGCAGAAGAAACGCACGCCAAATTTTTGTGACAATTCAAATCCGTTATTGTCTGTCGGCTGAGTTTGATAATATCTCGAATGTGACCCAGACTGGGTATTTGCTTTTGACGACAAACAGGACCCGTCATTCGCGACGAAGAAAGACTGTTGGCGTGAACAAGAAAATCGGATTCTGTCCGGCGTTTGTAATTCAGCAGTATCTCAGAAAAATCTTTTCGCAGATCGTTAATAGAGCGATTGGAATCGCCTGATTTCCAATCCAGCGTATAAACGGGAATATTGCGGCGGCGAAATTTTTCTGTCAACTCTCCGGTCGTTGGAACGACGGCGCTGTAATTCACAACGCCGTTGAGCTGGTCTATTGTTGACAGCAGCGATCGTTCCGCGCCGTTGAGGTTGCCGAATTCACAGACTAAAAGGACGTTCATTCGCCAGAAACCAGCTTCTTGTCAAAATAATTGATTTCCATGCCGGCGTCGACGATTATCTTTTGAGCGACAATTCCGCTGGAACGAGGCGAGAGCAAGAACACCGCCGTTGCCGCCGCTTCTTCCGTCGCAACCGCCTTGCCGCGGGGAATAACGCGTTCGGCATACATGTACGAATCAACGTATCCGGGAATTCCCGCTGAGGCGGACGTCTTGAGCAATCCAGGAGCAACGGCGTTAAAACGAATGTGACTAAACTGGCTGAACGACTTGGTCAAAAACGCCAGAGAGCTGTCCAACGCCGCCTTGATAGGAGCCATGTAACCGTAATTCTCGCTCGCCATGCGCGTTGTCGAAATTGAGATGGTTACAACGGACGCTTCCGGATTGAGTCTGTCTTTCAACTCGTTACTGATGTTGATCAACGAATAGCAGGAGACGTCAACCGCCTCTAAAAACGCTTTTTTGGGCGTCTGATGAAAGGGCTTCATGCCGTCTGAGTAGTCGGCAAAGGCAATCGAATGAACCAGACCGTCGTACCTGACGTCGGCGGATTCCAAATCCTTGCGAAGCTGAACCAAAGAATCCTGGTCGCGAACATCGCAAATATAAACCGGACGTTCCGGAAAGAGTTTTTTGACCTTTTGAGCTATCTCGTCATTTAATACGACAAAATCGCATAGCGCGCCGTTTTCGACCAATTGAGAAGCAATGCTGTACGCAACGCTTTTTTTGTTTGCTACGCCAAAAAGAAGGAATCGCTTATCGTTGAGCTGTAAATAGTCTGCCATGATAACGAGAGGGTTGAGACGTTAAATCAAAAAGTTGAATAGTAAAAAAAACAGGACGTTTGACTTAAACGTCCTGCTTAATGATTTACTTTGCAGCGTCGTTTGACTAGGCAACAGCCTCTTCACGACTTTCTACAATATTAACTCTGGTGGAATTCTTGTCGAAACGAACATATCCGTCCTTCAATGCGAACAATGTCCAGTCTTTGCCTGTTCCAACATTAACTCCAGCCTTGAAAACCGTACCGCACTGACGAACAAGAATGCTGCCAGCAGTAACTTTTTCGCCGCCAAATCGTTTGACGCCGCGGCGCTGCGCCTGTGAATCGCGACCGTTTCGGCTCGATCCCTGACCTTTTTTATGTGCCATAATACGTTATTCCTTCCTGTTCACTTTGTGAGTTGAACGTCTTTGTTTGTTTTCCAAAAAACTTTTTACAGCTTTTTATGGAATTTATATCCTTATCGAGGCTATATTATAGCCAAATTTGATAAGGCGTCAAGTACCCATAGGGCGAAAAACCCACAAATAATCCAATTCTCCCTGCTGACCGTAAATAATGTCGTTATCGCTTTCATTAAATTCGTCTGCAGGACGCCAGAAATTCAACTTGAGAACCTTGTGTTCAAAAGTTCTCTATTTCCAGATTTCTTTGGAAGCTTCTGCTCCAGAAGACTTAACTTCTCCATCTTTCCAGCGATACGCATTCGTTAAACCGCTGACGCAGATGCTGAATTTACTGGTCGTGTTGTCGACGTCAACCCACGTCGCGACTCCCCAGTATTCTTCACCGGGTTTAATCGTTCGGCACATTTCGATTGAGGTCATAAACTTTTGAGCGGGATCTTCACGCGCTCGAATGCGGTCGACAGCCAACGGAATAAAGCGTTCACGATATTTTTTAACAACTTCTTTGTATGCTTTAGTATTGACGTCTTTAACATTTACAACGCATTCCAGGGTGAAATACGGAGCAAAATTAATCGGCAAATCAGAAGAAACAACCTTAAAGGCATCATCCGTCTGATAAGTTACCATGGGACGGTATGGGCTGGTTTCGCTGCTGACAGCAGACGGCGTCGTCGACAGTTTTTCATCCTTGTCGATATGGAACGCCTTGCCTGGATTGCGAACCTTGTAAATCATATACCAAACCTTCTTTTTCTTCATATTCCCGTTCGGCTGAGGAATGTCAACGTCTATAATTCGAACTGGCTTAAACTCGAATTCCAAATACCAAATGTCGCGATGGAACGAGACATCCTTGGCAAATTCAAAATCCGGATTAACTGCCAAAAGTTCTGCAACGTCATGACGATCAAAGGACTTAGCCGCTTCAAGGAACGGATCAACCTTGTACATTACGTGCGGGGCAAGCTTTCTGGTCGGAGCCTTATTGGGATTTGGCGCCGGCTGAGCAGTTGGAGCTTGAGCAAAAACCAAACCGCTGCCAATAAAAGCGACGATGGTCAACGCATAAAAAGCGCGAGTAAATGTTTTTAACATAGATCGTATTAATTTAGGTAAAGGTAAGTTGTTATCTAATCCACTACTATTATTATATTATAATCCATTTTTTTTTCAAGTGAGTCTTTTCTTTCTCAACTTTTATAGAAATTTTTCAACTTTTCTCTATCTTTTAATTGTAGATAATACAATTATAATAACCTATCTAAATTATCTATTCTATTTAATTGTAATTTTTTACAATTTTCGATTTTTTTCACTCACTTTTAAAATTGCGACCTACATTTATTACGGAAAATCAATTTATTGAAAGGAGATGATAAATATGATTAACTCTACTATTGCCATTTCACTTGCCGTTTTCCTCGCTATTTGGGGATTTGTAGGATTTGTTATCATTGCAGACGAAAAATCCCACTAGGATTTTACGCCTGTATTGAACAGTTCAGCCAACGAATCTGCCCAGGCGTCGCATAGTAGCATGGGGTGAACGTTCCGAATGAGCATTTCTTCCAGCTTAAGTGTAATCTCAACGCCGCGATTGGCTGTTTCAGCGTCCCATTTCCATCGGGTCAAACGCGACTTGACCATGCTTACCAGGAAGTCGTCGTACTCGGGATTCCCTAAAATGTCTTCAATCCCGCACGAGATCGCTCTGGACAGCGTTATAAAAAATTGAATAACGGTAATCTGAGCAAGATGGATAACCATTCGCTTCTTACTGGCGTTATCTTTGCGATCTCCTTGAGAGGCAAAATCCTGTAGCAGCTTGGAAAATGCGACGGGAGCGAACGGGACTTCTCCGAGGACTTTCAGAATATTTTGTCGGAACTCTAAAAATTCCGGGTCTTTCCAGGCGACAGCATTCGCCAACGACCCCTGACCGATTGACGCCAAAAGTCGAGCTTGAACCGGGGAATCTACAATCTGGGAATCTTGGAGGATTTGGGTGGAATCATCTTGCGACAACGGGTCGAATCTAACGATTCGGCAGCGGGAACGGATAGTCGGCAGCTGTTTGGCTGCGCTGGTTCCAAGTAAAATGAACAAGGCGTTAGGCGGCGGCTCTTCCAGAGTTTTGAGCATCGCGTTGGCGCCTTCCGCGTTGAGAAAGTCCGCGTCGTCTAAAATTGCTATTTTTCTCTTTGCAAACTGGGGTTTTACCGACAGAAAATGGCAAAGCCCTTCCGAATTTCGATGTTCGACGTCGCCGATGAGCAGTTCCAGGGGAATGAGCGACTTGTCCGCCGGTTTCTGGACAATTTCCAGGTCTGGATGGGAGTTATTATCTATTTCCTTGCACGAGGCACACGTTCCGCACGGATTGAGATCGCTTTCGGGATTGTTCAGACACAGCAACGACTTCGCCAGGGCAACGGCAAACCGGCGTTTCCCGATGCCGTCTGGACCGATAAACAAATAGCTGCCCGATAGCCGCCCGCGCTGAGCGGC
>JAZUMX010000843.1:0-2511 GCA_045603865.1 Thermoguttaceae bacterium | reverse complement strand
CCAGATTCCCAGATACGTCGCCACGCAACCCCGCGGCGACTTGCGCTCCAGTTTCCGTTCAACCAGAATCACGTCCTCGAATGCGTCCAGACCATCAACCGTTCGTTTTCTGTCAGACGGAACCGACTTTCCCGCCAGTTGAGACAGCAGAGTAGTTTTTCCCGATCCGGCAGGACCGGTGATGGCGGTGATTTTACCCGGAGAAATGGTTAGGGAGGCAGTAGGCAGGAGGCAGTAGGCAGTAGTAAATTCTTGTTTCTTGCCTGTTGTCTCTTGTCTTTCTCCTCCCAACTCCACCACGCAGTCCGCCGCCTGAATAAGCGACGCGTCGTTGTCGGCAACCACGACCGTATTCCCTCTGTCACGTAAACGCAGCAATGCGGAAAGCAAAGCAGGACGGTTTTCCGGCGGAACCCCGTCCATCGGTTCGTCGAAAACGTAGAGCATATTGACCAAATCGCCGGCAAACATCGCCGCCATCGCCGCTCGGCGGATCTGTCCGCCCGACATCGTTTCCGCCTTGCGGGATAGAGACATATAGCCGAGACCGGCGTCTTGCAAGGCTTGAGCGATTTTTGAATTGCGTGTTGTGATTTGGTCTGCCGACAGCTCGTACCATTCCAGCAAATTCTTCCCGTCGAGCTGATACGCCAGGATTTTGTCGCGTTCGGAAGGTTCCTCCGGCAGTTCCGAAAGATAAAACCGTTCGACTGCGCTGTCGGAAAACTCCTGTCCGCATTGAGGGCACGTTCTGCCCTGCCCTGCAAATCGCTTGACCGTTCCCTCCGGCGTCTCGATAAACACAACCGCTTTCCCGCCGGATTCCGCAAACGCCAGTTCAAACGACTCCTTCGTTCGACTGTCACCCGGGCGAAACGCCAAACGATCGGCAAGAACAAAAATAGAGTGAGGAATTGTGAGAGAAGGAACACAGCGACCAACGGGAGCGGCTTTTGACAAACGCGCGGGAGCGCGGATTGGGAGCGGCGCCTCGCCGCCTCGCAACTCGCAACTCGCAACTCGCAACTTAAGCTCGTTCGCGTCGACCATTTCAACTTTAGAGTCGCGTTCAATCAACCAGCGGGTAAACCCGCGCTGAGCGTATTCCGATATCGCAGCCGACGGGACAAAGGCAATTTGAGCGCGGCAATTCTCATAAAGACGTTCAAAATATTCAGCAGCCGATGCCGCTCCGCCAGGCGGAACTTCTATACCGCAATGCGGACAAATCGGAACCGCATGGCGGGAAAACGCCAACGCCAAGGCGTCGTCCATACCGCAAAGCTGAGCCAGAGTCTGATTTAAGTCAACTTTTTCTGACGCTGTTGCCGCCGGCGGCAAATTTTCAATCGAATCCAAATCCGAACGCTTCCAAAGGCTGAACTTGCCCCGCCGACGCGTTCCGACTGTCTCAATAAAACGCCGCTGACTCTCCGCAAAAAGAGTGTTGATGACCAACGACGTCTTCCCCGAACCGGAAGGACCGCAGACTACTGTCAGCGCGCCAATCGGGAAATCGACGTCAAGATTGTTCAAACAATTCTCCCGAATTCCGCGTAAACTAATAACGGAGTCAAATTTTTTGCTTTTTTTCATTTTACTTTCTCCATTTTTCATTATATCGAATTTATGTCCGCTTGCAATCCCCACAATTTTGGTATAATATATAATTGAGTAATAAGTGGTCAGTTTTAAGTTGTCAGGACGCAAAGAGCCTCAATAAATCATTTTTCTTATCACTTATCACTAACCACTTTCCACTAACCACAAACATACTACTATGGGATACCAAGACCGAGACTACTACCGAGAATCCTACACTCCGCAGCGAGAACCGATGAAAATCGTATACAAGATTATTATCCTGAACGTTATTTTATGGCTGGCAAACGCGTTTCTTACGCCGCCGCAAGTTATGAAATACAGAGATCCTGACACTAATCAAATCATTCCAGTCGCGTCCTCGGGAACTATTACTGAAACGCTAACCCTGCATCATTCGGACGTTTATAAACCGTGGCTGTATTGGAAGTTTATTACGTGCGGATTCGCCCACGATTCCTCAAGCGCCTGGCATTTAATCGGCAACATGCTCGGTTTGTTCTTCCTGGGCAGATACGTTGAAGAGCGATATGGCGCCAAACAGTTCCTGGGCTTTTACCTTGCCGCCATTGTTGTTGGAAACGTATTTTGGATTTTCTGTTCCTGGATGAATGGAACGCTTAGTCCTTACTCAGACATGGGCTTGCTGGGCGCGTCCGGAGGCGTAACCGCGACAGTAATTCTGTTTGCCATTACGTACCCAAAGGTTACGCTTGTCCTGTTCCCCATCCCAATTCCTATGCCCGCCTGGGTTTTCGGTTTGCTTTTGGTCGGTTCCGACATGTTCGGCGCCATGCACGGAGAAGGTCTTATGGGCAACAACGTCGCTTACACCGTTCACCTCAGCGCAGCGGCGTTCGCGGCGGCGTACTACTTTTTAAACTGGAATTTTACCCGTCTGGGCGCTTT
>JAZUMX010000842.1:0-2112 GCA_045603865.1 Thermoguttaceae bacterium | reverse complement strand
AGCGTGTCTGCAAATCAAGCTCTTCAAAGACAAAAAGGAGATCGCCCGACCTGCCATGTACGGTTTTCCGCCCGAGGGGAACAAAACGGTTCCCACGCTCCTGGCGGTCAATACGGGAGAGGCGGATTCCATTCAAGCCCTGTTACGAATTGAGACCCGCGGACAAGTCGGGAAGAAGTTTGTCTTTTCGGAGATTAAACTCGTTGAAACGGAAACGCTCGTTGAGATAGCCGTCCCGAAATCGAAACCGGAGAAGAAAGACGAGCCGGTTTCTCTAACCGCCAACGCGCCGGAATTTGAAGTCGTTCCCGGATACCGCGTTTGCAGCGTCAACGTCAACGTTGGCGTTCCGGACGACGAATCGCAGTTCCAATCCAAAACGCGATTTCGCGTCAAGCCGACAAAAGCTAATCAGAACCCGCTCTGGCAAGAGGGATTCCCGCTGGTTTGCGTGCCGGGTCAGCGCTGCGCTCGCGGTACGTTCGTTCATCTGCAAGAGAACGCGGAATATCAATACGAAGTCGCAATCAAATCCCCGCAGGGCGTGCGACAGTTCAAGGGGGAATTCAAAACGAAGTCCGTTGACGTTCCCGTCGCCAAAACCGTTGTACTGGGTAATCAAAACGAAACGCTCAGCCCGCAGACGATTACTCAATCGGGAACTCAAAGCGGCTATATCCGTTACATCCTGGCGCCGGGCGCGACTATCGACGGCGGGAACGAGAAAGAATCCGCCGTTTTCCTGTCTAACGTTCAATATGTCATTTTAGAGGGTTTGACGATTCGCGGCGGACGCCGTCACGGAATTCAGCTCGACAATTGCCGCAGCGTCCAGATTGTCAATTGCGATATCTCCGGTTACGGCAGAATCGGAACGCAGCGCGTTGACCTCGACGGGAAGTACTACGAGCCAAACGGCAAAGCCATCAACTACGACGCCGGGATTTATGTAACGAACTCGTCCAATCTGCTCATTGAACGCAACTGGGTTCACGACCCGCGGGGAACGGCAAACAGCTGGTTCTATTCCCATCCCGCCGGACCGAACGCGCTGTGCATAGGGTATTCGACAGACGTTGCCGTTCGATACAACGACTTTATCGGGTCGGACGCTCACCGCTGGAACGACGTTTCCGAAGGATTAGGTAACGGGAAAGACAACGGCGCGATTTGGCAGGACGCTGAGGTCTGCGGGAATTTCTTCGGGTTCGGCAACGACGACGGCATGGAGCTGGACGGAGGACAGGTCAACGCCCGATTCTTCTATAACAGAACGGAGGGCTGCCTGTGCGGCGTGAGTACCGCCCCGTGCAAGCTCGGACCAGCATGGTATTATAACAACGTCTTTTGTAACGCCGGCGACGAGTTCGACCTGGTCGGCGCCGGGATTAAAAACGTCTTTGGAAACCTCGGCTTGGGGCGTCTTCATTTTATCAACAACACCGTCGTCGGATACGGCGGCATTTCCAGCCCCGGCGGCTCCCAGTCAGAATACGACGCTCTGGCAAATCGCAAGCCGCCCCTGTTCAAAGCGTTTAGCCGCAACAACCTCTACGTCGGCGGGAGCGTTACAAATCGACAGTTCTTCGCGCCGCTGCAGTCCGATTTCGATTACGATTTAGTCATTGGCCCCAACGCGTCAAAGCATCTTCAGGAGGTCCAAAGCAAATTCAATCAGGAACAGTACGGGAGCGCTCTGGACTCGACGGAGGGCGTGTTCGTAAACGAATCAGCTGGACGCTATCAATTAACGACCAATTCGTCAGCGTCCGGAAAAGGCAAAGCCGTCCCGAACTTCGCCGCCCGTTCGAGCGTCAGTATTGGCGCGATCGACAAAACAGGCGTTGAGTCGATTCCATTCCGACCGGTTCCGTTTGACACGTCTGTTCAAACGGTTGAACTGTCCGCTAAAAACGACGTTTATACGTCCCAAGCCGGGATTAAAATCCTAGTTAAAGGGACGGGCTATTCCGACTCGTTCCAAATCGTTCAGCCCAGCTCCGCCGATTTCTTTACGGTATCGCCTCAGTCGGGAACGCTCAAATCCGGGCAGACGACAACGCTGACCGTTCGCGTTAATCCCGCTGGGGTCAAACAGGCGCGACGAAACAC
>JAZUMX010000841.1:0-1578 GCA_045603865.1 Thermoguttaceae bacterium | reverse complement strand
TCTGTACCCCGAGATTCAGAGTCTTGAGGAGCAGGTTCAGGAGAACTTCAAGGACAAAATAATCGTCTTCTTCGATAACCACTGCCCATGGATTCGTAGCGGGATGTACGAGTACTTGTACTCTCCGTTGGGGTCGAACTCGAAAAAGACCGCTACCTGCGTGGAGTACTTCACAATCTTTGAGAAGTATCAGAAATCAGGCGAGATCCCCTACAAAGTCGAGAACAATCTGCCGTTCGGCAAAGACTGGAACACCGAGAAGAACTACTTCAAGTACGAAAACGGCGTTCTCACGACCAGTTCCAAAACGTGGATGGGATCGCTCCCGAATACGATTCTGGCGGGCACGATTGAGCTGCCGTACTCAAACGCCTCCAACGTAGAGGTTACGCCGGACAACGCGCGGGAACTTGGTCGCAACATGGTCAAGGCGTTCGCCGAATTCATGCAGCGACATGAGACTGTTACAGAATAACGTCCAAATTTTTTACAAGGATTCAAAAAGATGACTAAACACTTCCCTTTGACGAGTCTGTTACTTCTGGTCTTGGCGCTCGTGAGCGCTGCGGCTGATTATGCGGTCGCCAAACCCGCGATGGGAATCAACTTCGACGGCGCAGCAGACTGGAGTACAGAATTGCCTTTCGCAAACGTATTCATGGAGTCCCGCAGATGGATAAGTCAGCGCGAGGGCGCCAGCTGGGGCAAAGGACCGGAGCTGGATCTGGACTCGCAAGGCTGGATTCACCGCCTTGAGTCGGGCTGTTACGCCGAAACGCCGCTTTGCACCATCGAGGGGGGGCATTACCCGTCCGGGATTTATACGGTTCGGTACCGCGGTAAAGGGAAGCTGACGTTCAATAACGCTCAGGTCGTCGAGGAGAAACCCGGCGAAATCAAAATCCAGGTGAATAGCCAGCGCGGCGCGTTCTGGGTACAGATTCGCGAAACCGACCCTGCGGACTACATCCGGGACATACAGGTCTTTATGCCAGGTTTGGATAAGCCGTCGGGACCAAGCGGGCGGAGAGGACACGGTTTTGCTTCCAAACAAGCTGGATTCGAAGATACCCACCTCCAATCAGGAACCGACCTTGTTGGGCAGCCGTCGGGGCTGTGGAACCCGGCGTTTCTCGCACGCTGGAAGGACGTCGATACGGTTCGGTATATGGACCTTCAGCATACAAACGGCTCGAAACTGGAGAAATGGTCGGATCGACCCCAACTCGGCGACGCGACGTTTTCCGAAAAAGGGGTTCCGTTTGAACTGCTGTGCGACTTGGCAAACCGTCTCAACGCGAACCCGTGGTTCTGCGTCCCGCACCGGGCTGACGACGAATTCGTCCGCAACATGGCGCGGACAATCAAAAAGCATTTGAATCCCAATCTGAAAGTTTACGTCGAGTACTCCAACGAGGTCTGGAACGGACAGTTTGAGCAGTGCCGGTACGCTCAGGAGAAAGGGAAAGCCCTCCTTCCCGACGAGCAGCCCTGGGTTTGCGGCTGGGCGTGGACGTCTCACCGGGCGCGGCAGATATTCCAGATTTTCGAGAAAGAGTTCGGCGGAACAGAACGCCT
>JAZUMX010000840.1:0-6023 GCA_045603865.1 Thermoguttaceae bacterium | reverse complement strand
TGTGCGATGAGGTTTTTGGACGAAACAATTTTGTAAGCACGGTTATATGGGAAAAGAAATTTTCTCCACAGAATGACGCTAAATGGCTTAGCGACAGCCACGATTTTATTTTGGTGTACGCAAAAGACAAGGAAATTTGGCGTCCTAACCTTCTCCCCCGCACGGCAGAGATGGACTCCCGCTATAAAAATCCTGACAATGACCCACGAGGACCATGGACTTCGGGGGATTTATCAGTCAGAACTTATTCAGCAGCTACGGATTATCCAATTGAACTTCCAAGTGGGCGCATTGTAACTCCCCCAGAGTCAAGATGTTGGGTTGTTTCAAAAGAACGTTTTGAAGAATTGCGTGCTGATAATCGAATTTGGTTTGGAGAAACTGGAAATAATGTTCCTCGTGTAAAACGCTTTTTATCAGAAGTCAAGCAGGGAACTGTTTCTAAAACCATTTTCTTCCGTGATGAAGTTGGCGACAATCAAGAAGCAAAACGTGAAGTAAAAGAGTTTAATTCTAAACACGTTTTCGCCACTCCAAAGCCCGAACGTCTTGTACAAAGAGTTATTCATCTTGCCAGCAATCCCGGCGACCTCGTTCTCGACAGTTTTTTGGGTTCTGGTACAACGGCGGCGGTTGCTCATAAGATGGGGCGTCGCTGGATTGGAATTGAAATGGGCGATCACGCCTATTCGCATTGCAAGGTTCGGCTCGACAAGGTTATTTCCGGCGAGGACAACGGTGGAATTTCCAAAGACGTCCAATGGCAAGGAGGCGGCGAGTATCGGTTCTTTGAACTGGCTCCGTCGTTAATAAATTATGACCTGATGGATCAACCGATTTTTAACCGTGAATACAATGCTGAAATGCTTGCGGCGGCTGTCGCTCTTCATGAAGGGTATAAATACCAGCCAGACGACAAGGTGTTTTGGAAACAGTCTGTTTCAAATGAAAAATCGTGGCTGTTTGTAACAACGCGACATGTAACAGTTGATTTTTTGTCAACAATCGTTTCGACGATGAACGAGGGGGAATATCTTTTTGTTGCCGCTCGTTCGTTTGATTCCGCCGCAGAACGCGCCTATAAGCAGATTACCGTTAAAAAGATTCCTGAAATGCTTCTTAAACGCTGCAAGTTTGGTAAAAAGGATTATAATCTCAATATAGTTCATCCTCCGGTTTATGAGGACGAAGACGAGGAGTAAATCAATGCTTGAACAATACGCCTGGTATAACACCGATTATCTCAGCGGGGTGATGTCCCTTCGTAAGCCGCAAAGCGACTCGCTCAAGATTCTGGAAGATTTGTTTTTAGCGGTTAATCCTCAAAAGAACATCGACCTTTCCGAAGCGCTCAAAACCGTTCACGAAAAATATCCCATCTGTACGAATTTTGAACGGGATTTTGTTTCCTTGACGTTCTCGCTGGCAACTGGCGTTGGCAAAACCCGGCTTATGGGCGCGTTTATTGCCTGGCTGTATACGCAGCAGGAAATAAAGAATTTCTTTATCGTCGCGCCCAACATGACCATTTACGAAAAATTGCGTCGTGAGTTTGGCGACCCGAACCATCCTAAATACGTTTTTAAGGGGTTGGGCTGTTTTGTCAATCCGCCTAATATTGTCGCCGGCGAAGACTATCGCAATAAATCGCTCCCGTTATTCGACACCGAGGTTACGATTTTTATCTTCAATATTGACAAGTTCAATAAAGAGGATTCCAATATGCGGCACATCAACGAGTATCTTGGAAAATCGTTTTATGAACGGTTGACGGATATTCAAGACCTCGTTTTGATTATGGACGAATCGCACCATTACCGGGCGGAACGCGGGGCGGCTGCGCTGAACGATCTGGAACCGATTTTGGGGTTGGAACTGACGGCGACGCCGAAGTCAACCAAGGGGTCTAAAACGGAACTGTTTAAAAACGTCGTTTACGAATACCCGCTTTCCAAGGCAATTGCCGACGGGTACGTCCGAACGCCTTACGCGCTGACCAGAACGGATATTAATTTCTATCATTTTGGAGAAGAACAACTCGATAAACTGATGATCGACGATGGCATTGCCGCTCACGAACGCATTAAACAAAAGCTGGCTGTTTACGCCGC
The DNA here is from genome assembly GCA_045603865.1 of Thermoguttaceae bacterium. Classification (GTDB taxonomy): domain Bacteria; phylum Planctomycetota; class Planctomycetia; order Pirellulales; family Thermoguttaceae; genus RUG11551. Next base: position 3,912 of record JAZUMX010000840.1, on the reverse strand, counting down.
TAACAACAACCGCCCGCTGGTAAAGCCATTTATGCTGGTTGTCTGCAAAGACACCGACCACGCTTCCTGGGTGGAGCGGTATATAAAGTCAGACAATTTCCGTTCCGGCGCGTATCGAGATAAAACCATCATCGTTCATTCCAAGCAAAAGGGAGCGGAAAGCGAAGAAAACACTCGCTTGCTGTTAAACGTAGAACGTCCAGACAATCCGGTTGAAATCGTTATTCACGTCAACAAACTCAAGGAAGGCTGGGACGTCAATAATCTGTATACGATTGTTCCGCTTCGGGCTGCGGCGTCTGACGTGCTTCGAGAACAGATGGTAGGTCGCGGGCTTCGCCTTCCGTACGGCGAGCGAACCGGCGATAAAGACGTCGATTCTGTTGTTTTAACGGCTCATAATAATTTTGAAGCTCTCATGACGGAAGCGCAAAGAGGCGATTCTCTGTTCAAGGCGGGAAACGTTATCAAGGCGGAAGAAATCGTTCCGGAAAAATCCGGTGTAACGCAATTGAAAATCGAGTTTCCTGAAAATGAACAGGATTTTGAAAATCTCGGAATGGATTTAACTCCGGAAAAGAAAAAGCTTGTTGTTGAAATTAAAAAACACATTCAACAGCGCGCAGTTCAACAGTTGGAGCCGGATATTGAAGCCATTCAAAACGAACTGTCCAACGATCCCGATTTGGGAGACTTCTACAGAGAGAACCAAGGGTCGCTTTTAGCCTGGATTAATGGCGTAACAGAACGCTCTTATAAACAGGTTCAGAAAAAATTCATTCCCATTCCCAAACTGAAGATTACTTCTGTCGGCGTTGACGAACTGAAATATCAGGATTTCGATTTGGATTTAAGCGTTTTTTTCCAACAACCTGCATCAAACGACGTTCTATTTCAAAGTCTGACTGACCCCAGCGACCAGAAAAGAATTTCCGGCGGCGTTATTAATTTCAGCGATTTTAATCCTAAAGCGGCGATTGCTCGCGAACTCCGTAATATTCCAGAAATTATTTATGAAGAATATACGGACTTGATCGTTAAACTTATTACACAAGTTTGTCAGCATTTTCAGAACAGGTTTGGTTTCGACGGCATGAACAACGTCGTTATGGTGAATAAACAGGATATAGCAAAGATGATATTCAACCAGATGATAAAACATTCCGTTCGCAATCGCGGATTGGTTGAAGAAGAAATCTTTGACGTGAATCAATCCAACCTGAAGTATAATTACACGTTTACCGAACAAGTCAACCTGTTTGACGACAATTTCAGCGCCAATATTCAGTCGGTGTCGTTTACCGGAATAGAAAAAGGCGTTTTTGCTGATACTAAATTCGACAGCCGCCCGGAACTTGTTCTGGCGCGATTGCTGGAACGGGACGCCGCCGCGAAAAAATGGCTTCGTCCTGCGCCTGCAGAATTCGAGCTGTATTATAACGGGTATCGCCGTTACGAACCGGATTTCGTCGCTCAAACGGATGATTGCAATTATTTAATCGAGGTTAAAGGCGAAGACCGGCTGGACGACGAAGACGTGCTGGCAAAGAAAAAACGCGCTGTTACGTATTGCGCTTTGGCTACAAAATGGAGCGCAGCTCACGGATATATGCCGTGGAAACATTTGTTTATTCCGTCTTTGGCGATAACCAACACGTCATCGTTCAGGTTCTTGTCGGAACAGTACGTTGTTAATAACGTTGAGTAAATCAATCATGAAATTTTCAGATATTCTAACCAACGCTGAACTTCCCGTTTATATGGGAATTGTCAATGCAACGCCGGACAGCTTTTCCGATGGCGGCAAGTATTTTTCGGAAGATTACAACCCCGTCAAAGCCGTCGACGCCGCGCTGACGTTAGAAGATCAGGGGGCGGGAATAATCGACCTGGGGGGAGAAAGCACGCGTCCCAACGCGGCGCCGGTTTCTCTGGAAGAAGAACTGCGGCGGCTGGAACCGATTCTGGAACGGCTCGACGGGCGGTTGTCGATTCCGCTGTCTGTCGACACGTACAAATTTCAGGTTGCTCAATCGGCTCTGGAACGCGGCGCAGCGATTATCAACGACGTCTCCGGCGGAACCGATCCCGCCATGCGCGAAGTCTGGCGCCGATTCCAGCCCGGAGTTGTTATTATGCACCATAAGGTTCCCGTTTCGACCAATTCCGAAAACGCTCCCGTTAATCCATTTCCTGCTAGTGAGCAGTTATCGCAAGCGACCAACGGGAGCGGTTTTGGGCAAGCGCGCGGTAGCGCGGATTGGGAGCGGCGCCTCGCCGCCTCATATTACAAGGACGTTGTCCAGGAAGTTTGGGAAGAGCTGGAACGGCGGCGCGATGCGGCGATTCAAGACGGGTTGCCGAAGGAAAACATTTCGCTGGACGTTGGAATCGGATTCGGAAAGACCGCTCAAGATAACTGGACGCTCATCGACAACATCAGCGAGTTCCATTCGCTGGGCTGTCCGCTGGTTGTCGGCGTGTCGAGAAAACGGTTCCTGAACTTTTCAGACGAGAAAACGGTAGAAGTCGGAAAACGTCTTGCTGACAACGGCGTTCAGATACTGCGCGTTCATAAGCTGCCAGAGTAGAGCAAGAAATAAAAAGGTTCTTCCGGTAAGTTAGCGCCTAGCGTTTGAGCAGGTCAGTCCGTTCACGGATTTAACGGATTAAACGGATTTTCGCCGATTGGTTAATTGACAATTCAATTATCATTCACTCAGCATTGGATTTTAACATGAAAAGCACGTAATATATTGAAATTTACAAAAAATTTTAGATTATAAAATAATCCTTTCGTTTGTTTCGTTATTTTCGTGTATTTCGTAGCTAAAAAATACTTCGGGGCGAGTAAAATGCCCACTTTTTAGCTCATAAGCGCCAACTTGTCGGATGAACCAATAAAAAGAGTGATAAGTTTTAAGTGGTAAGCGCTAAAGACGCAAAGCAACGCTCTCACTTACCACTAATCACTTATCACTTAGCGCTTATTTTTCAATCGGCTGAATTCGAATCTCCGTTAAAACGGAAATGTCTGCTGCCGGCGGGGTAACAGACTCAACAGCTTTGTTTTGAACGTCAGTGACGCCGGGCACGGATTTCAGCGCGGAAAGGGCTTCCGCCCGCTGGCTGGCGGACGTGGAAAGCGTCCAGACGCCAACTTCTAACGGCGCTTTGGACTCGTCTGTTTCAACGCCCAGTTCTTTTAATATGGATAGCCATTGTTCCCCGTTGAACTTTTCTTTGTCTACGGAACATACAATCTGATACTGGACTTCATCCGGCGCCTGAACGGCAACTTCAGGAACGCCTTTTTCAACTGTGTCATTCGCAGGAAGCAAGACAACGTTGGGATCGTTCTGAACAGTTTCCTCCATGGGACCGCCGTTGAGGTCAGCAGGCGGATTGAGAAATGGAACGGAACTTTCCAGCTCTTTGGGATTGTCGTTTGCAGGCGTATCTGCAATCTCCGAGTCGTCCGGCTTGGTTTGAATTGGAGCGCTGTTGTCCGTGGGATTGGAAAGGTACAATCCAATTGCAATGATAATTACCATCGTCGGCCAAAGCATGGCGCGAGAGATGCGCTGCATAATCGTCGGTTTCTGCCAATCGTCAACGTAACCGTTTTCAGATTCTTTTGAGACAGACCCTTGTTCGGATTCGCCGTCGTTGGACGTCAACGCGGAATCGGTTAAGAAACTCAATTCGACTGGCGAATCCGCTAATGCAAAAGGGGAAGGAGATTCCGACGCTGCGCGTTCCAGAACAGACTTGGTAAGGTCAAAAGGAACTTTGACCTTTGGCAGCTGAGATATCAGAGCCGAACAACGTTTGAACGACTCCAGCTCCTGGCGAAGCTCCGGCTCCGCCTGAAGACGTTTTTCAAAATTAAAAGCTTCCTCTTGAGACAAT
>JAZUMX010000839.1:0-1898 GCA_045603865.1 Thermoguttaceae bacterium | reverse complement strand
ATGTCCGTGGGTTAAACCCCACGGCTAGAAACATTCAACCGCTACGCGGTTCTAGTTGAACGCTAAAGCGTCTGTTTTTTATTTTACGTTCGCTTCGCTCATACCCACGGGTTAACACCCGTGGCTCGCCTAAGCGTAACTTCGTTCGCTTCGCTCTCTCCGTTACCGCCTTGCATTTCTTGCATTCTTCGCGGACTTTCTCCGCATCTCCGCGGCTCCGCGTGGGTTTTTCCCGGGGGCTTACGCACCCCGGCTCGCCAACCGCCTTTCATTTCTTGCGTACGCTCAAAACCGAAAATAATTTCCGCGTCCTCTTGTACAAATTCGTCTTAAGCGCTATAATATAGAAAACGTATAAAATATTGTTAATCACGAGATGCGTCCCATTTTTTTCTCGCAACTCGCTCCGTGGGTTTCACCCACGGCTAGAAACATTGAACTGCTACGCAGTTCTTAAGGAACGCTAACGCGTCAGTTTTAAAATTTCGCAACTAAACATGTCAGGTTCGCTATCCGCTTTCCTTCGCGACAAGATTTTCCCGTACGTCCAGGCGCCTGGTCAGTACCTGGGCGGGGAGATCAATTCTGTTGTCAAGCCGAACTTCCACGGCGGGAAATTCTGTATGATTTTTCCCGACATGTATTCCATCGGCATGAGCTGTCATGGATTGCAGGTGCTGTACCATCTGATGAACCTTCAGCCCAACTGGCAGGCGGAACGCGCGTTCGCCCCGCAGCCGGACATGGAAAAACTCGTCAGAGCGTACGGGATTCCGTGGTTTTCTCTCGAAACGAAAACGCCGCTCAACCAGTTCGACGTTCTCGGGTTTACCCTTCAGCACGAATTGTGTTACACAAACGTGTTGACGATTCTGGATTTGTCCGGCGTTTCGATTACATCGGCTGACAGAGCGGAGGACGCGCCGCTGATTCTGGCGGGCGGACCGTGCGCCTGGAATCCGGAACCGCTGGCGGATATTTTCGACGCCTTTATTATCGGCGACGGCGAGGAATCGCTGCCGCAGACGTGCGAAAAATGGCGGCAGCTTCGTCAGGCGGGCGTCAGTCGAAAAGACGCTCTCCACGCAATGGCGGCGGAATTCGAATGGCTTTACGTCCCGTCGTGTTACACGCCGGACGAGAGTTTCTGCCCCGTCCCGATTTACGACGACGTTCCCGCCGTTATCAAGCCGGCGATCGTCCCGGACTTGGAAAAGTACCCGCTGCCGACAAAACCCGTCGTGCCGTGGGTGGAAGCCGTCCAGGACCGCGTCGCGGTGGAAGTCATGCGCGGCTGTCCGTGGAAATGCCGGTTCTGTCAGTCCAACCCGATTAAACGACCGGTCAGAATCCGCAAGCCGGAAACCGTCTGCAAAGCGGTAGAAGAAGGCGTTGCGTCCACCGGATACGAGGAAGTAACGCTCTTGTCGCTGTCAACGGGCGACTACCCGAAAATCAACGAGGTTATAAAATATCTGGACGACGTCTCCCGCTGTCCGTATAACAGCGCTCAGGACGAGGAATCCGACGAACTTCCCCCTGACGGCGATATCAGCAAAGTCAAGCGGACGGCGCGAAACTTTTCCGTCTCCGTGCCGTCGCTGCGCGTCAACAGCCATCTGACCCGGCTGGGCGAAGTTCTGCGAACGCAAAAACATTCCGGCTTGACGCTGGCAATCGAAGCGGCAAACGAGGACATGCGCGTTATTATCGGCAAACCGATTACCAACGACGACCTGCTCGAGGGGTGCCGAATCGCGTTCTCCCGCGGATTTCAGCGCGTGAAAATGTACTTCATGTGCGGGTTCCCCGGCGAGCGCAACGACGACCTGGACGCCATTTTCGAGCTGGCAGAACGCGTCGCCAAGCTGGGCAAAGAGGTTTCCGGACGCTGGCCG
>JAZUMX010000838.1:0-11111 GCA_045603865.1 Thermoguttaceae bacterium | reverse complement strand
GGCAGAGACTGCCGCGAGCCGGGTACGCCGCGAGCTGAACCAAACCAGGAGAATATTATTATGGCTAAAATATCAATTTGTACGTCAAAGAGAGTTGTCCCGATGATTTACGCCTATACGACGCCGGAAATTAAACGGCATAACGGCTGGGTGAAAATCGGGTATACGGAAAATGACGTTGCGGAACGCATTAAACAGCAGACGGGACCCGCCGACGTTGTTACAAATCTGGAATGGAAAGGTACAGCGGTTTTCGACGACGGGTCGGGCGACGTATTTCGGGATACGGACTTTCACGCCTATTTGTCCAAGCTGAACGTAAAACGTCAGCAGGGGACGGAATGGTTTCAAATTGCCCCCGCAGAAGCGAAAAAAATCTTTGACGAGTTCCGCTCTAATCGCGGACATGTAACGAGCGGTCCGCAAGTAACGCCGTATCAACTTCGAGCGGAACAGGAAGACGCCGTTTCTCAAACGGTCGCGTATTTCAACGCCCATCCCGGGAGCGAATTTCTCTGGAACGCCAAGCCGCGATTTGGAAAGACGCTGGCTGTCTACGATTTTATTAAACGAATCGGGGCGGAACGCGTTTTGATTGTAACAAACCGTCCGGCTATCGCCAATTCGTGGTACGGCGACTATGAAAAGTTTCTCGGCTCTGAGAGCGGTTACTGGTTCATTTCCGAAACGGATTCCTTGCGCGGGCGGATGTTGGTTTCCAGCCGCGACGAGTACGTCAACGCCAACACCGGGGGAGCGAGTTTTATTGAATTCCTCAGCCTGCAGGATTTGAAAGGGTCAATTTATCACGGCGGGGAATTCGACAAGCTCAAGCACATCCATGATCTGACCTGGGACGTTCTGGTAATCGACGAGGCACACGAGGGCGTCGATACGTTCAAAACGGACGTCGCCTTTGACAATATCCAGCGCAAGTTCACGCTGCACCTGTCCGGCACGCCGTTTAAGGCTCTGAAAAACGAACGCTTTGAGGAAGACGCCATCTATAACTGGACGTATCGAGACGAACAGACGGCTCGGCGAGACTGGAACGAGGAAAACGGCGCCAATCCGTACGCAGCGCTGCCCCGGCTGAATCTGTTTACGTATCAGATGTCGGAAATCGTTCGCGGCGAAGTCGAACAGGGGGCGGTTATTGACGGCGAGTCGGTCGAGTACGCTTTTGATCTGAACGAATTCTTCCGGGTCGAAAATGGTCGTTTTGTTTACGAAGAATCCGTTGATCGGTTTCTCGACGCGCTGACGACGCAGGAAAAATTCCCCTTCTCCACTCAAAAGCTGCGGGACGAACTCAAACACACGTTCTGGCTTCTCAATCGGGTTGACTCTGCCAAAGCTCTGGCGAAAAAACTCAAAGATCATCCCGTCTTTGGAGAATACGAAATCGTTCTCGCCGCCGGCGACGGGCAGATGGACGACGAAGACGAACGGGAATATAAAAAGTCATACGACCGGGTCGTTAATGCAATCAGAGATAATGACAAAACGATTACGCTTTCCGTCGGTCAGCTGACAACGGGCATAACGATTCCGGAATGGTCGGCGGTTTTAATGCTGTGCAGTCTGCAAAGTCCTTCTTTGTATATGCAAGCGGCGTTTCGCGCTCAAAATCCGTGTCTGTATCGAATCGGCAAAAATCAGACGTATCGAAAAGAAAACGCCTACGTGTTTGACTTTGACCCGGCGCGGACGCTGGTAATTTTTGAGTCGTTTGCCAACGACCTGTCGTCCAATCCGAGTAACGACGCCGAAACGCGAAAAGAAAACGTCCGGGAACTGCTCAACTTCTTCCCGGTAATAGGGGAAGACGAAAACGGCGAAATGGTCGAACTGGACGCGGAAAAGACGATGAGCATTCCTCGCGTTATCCGGTCAAAAGAAGTCGTTCGCCGCGGATTTATGAGCGATTTTCTGTTCCAGAATATTCACAATATATTTCACGCACCGGGAATTGTTCGGGATATTCTCGATAAACTCACGCCTTGCCAGCAGCCCAAAAATCAAACGGAGCCAATTAACGTTTCTCCCGATACTGCAGAAGATCTTTCGATTAACGACGAGGGAGAAGTCGAACTGGATGAGAACTGGGTGATTGGTCGTTCAAACGACATTTTCGGCGATAAAGTCTATTCTGACGCCGCCCAAAATACGATGGACGACCTGTCAAGCGTAATGACGTCTGACAACGTTCAGGAAAAACGTCAGCTTGCCAGAATCGGCGAAAGCGCGAAAAAAGCGCTCAGCGATAACGTTATTAAACCGTTTATCGAAAAAGCCAAAGAGGAATACGGGGAAAAGATGTCGCGTTCTACCGAAAAACAGCTGGCGCGATTTCTGGAAGGGAAAGCCCACGTCGACATTGAAAAGTCGCTGGCGAAAATCAAGTCTGACGTTTCCATTCAAACGCCGGAACAGATTTTGGCGTCGGTTCAGGAAGCGGTTCAGCGAACCGCAGAGCAGTTTATTCAAGACGCGAAAAATACAATTACAAAAGAGGTCGAAACAAGCGCGCGCAAACAGGAAAAAGAAGCAATTGAATCGGAAGTTCGCGATCATCTTCGCGGGTTTACCCGAACGATTCCGTCGTTTCTTATGGCGTACGGGTCTGACGATGTAACGCTGGCAACGTTCGACCAGATTATTCCCGCCGAAGTTTTTGAGGAAGTAACCAGCATAACGCTGGAACAGTTCCGGCTCCTTCGCGACGGCGGAGAGTATACGGATGAAAACGGGGAATCGCAGAACTATGAAGGTCATTTGTTCGACGAGGTCGTTTTTAACGATTCCGTTAAAGAGTTTATGCGGCTTCGCGTTGCGCTGGCTAACTATTTCGACGACGACGCGCAAGGCGATATTTTCGACTATATCCCGCCGCAAAAGACAAACCAGATTTTCACGCCCAAAGAAACGGTTATTAAAATGGTTGATTATCTGGAAGAGGAAAACCCCGGCTGTTTTGACGACCCGGACAAGACGTTTATCGACCTGTATATGAAATCCGGTCTGTATATCGCGCAAATTGTAAAGCGCTTGTATCAGAGCAAAAAAATGCGGCGGCTTTTCCCGGACGGTCAGAAACGGCTTGACCATATTTTTGAAAAACAGGTCTTTGGGCTTGCGCCAACGGAGATTATTTATCGCATTGCGACAAACTATATTCTCGGCTTCGACGAACAGAAGGAAAGGAAACACAACTTCCGCTGTCTCGACGCTCTCCCCGCCGCCAAAGCCGGTACGCTCAGCGAGCTGCTGGACGAAACGTTTGGGTAAACCTATTGCCTCCCCCCCATGGACTATCAACTGCTTGATTTCGGAAACGGACGGAAACTGGAACGGTTCGGCGAGTTCATTCTCGACCGAACAGCGCCGGCGGTGCAGGCGTATAAAAAGAGTCGTCCGAAACTCTGGAGTCAGGCGCATTCCAAATTCTTTCGGGAAAAAGACCTCAAGGGGAAATGGGTTGACCGCGTTCCGTTTCCCAACTCGTGGAACGTTTGTCTTAACGGTTTGACGTTCTGTCTGAAAAGAACGCCGGTTGGACATCTGGGCGTGTTCGTCGAACAGGCGGACAACTGGAACTGGCTGACGAGTGTTACAAAGCCGGGCATGAAAGTTTTGTATCTGTTTGCCTATACCGGCGAGTCGACGATTGCCCCCGCGCTGGCGGATGAGTCTGTGGTTGTCAGTCACGTTGATTCCGCCGCCAATACGGTTCAGTGGGCGAAAGTCAACGGTCAGCTGACAGAGCAGGCGACGGGAAAAAAACTGTCGATCCGCTGGCTGACAGAGGACGCGGAGCGGTTTGTATTAAGAGAACTCAAACGGGGAAACGCCTACGACGCGTTTATTCTCGACCCGCCCAGTTACGGTCACGGAGCAAAAGGAGAAATCTGGAAAATCGCAGACGATTTGCCCCGTCTGCTTGACGAGTGTATGGAGCTTGCTAACGGCGCGCCGGAATACGCTTTATTGACGGCGCATACGCCTGAATTCCCCGCCGAGGAACTGGCGCGTCTTTTGGAACAGCGCCTGCCGGGCGGCTATCGATTCGAGTCCGGCGTGATGCGTCCGTACAGCGTCGACCTGCCGCCCATGCCCTGCGGGGAATTCGTTCGAGTCGCTAAGGGTTAAAAAGTCGTTAAGCATTAAACGCGTCTAAAAGCGTTTGACGGCATTTCGGCAGCGCAGTCATGGCGTTTTCTTTGCCTTCAAATTCGACGGAAATGTAACCCTTGAAGTTCGCCTTGCGGAGAATTTGGGCGATGCGGTTGTAGTCCATGTCGAGCGTGTAATAAATCCCGCCGCCGTAATAGAATTTGGCGTGAACGAAACAGGCTTTCGCCGCCAGGGCTTCCATCTGTTCGTAACGGTCGTCGTCGAGCAGGTTGCCGGTGTCGAGAATAATCTTCATCCAGGGGGAATCAATCTCGTTGACAATCTTCAATGCGCCTTCTGCGCGTCGCGCCAACCCCCAATGGTTTTCCAAGCCGAGAATGACGCCGCATTTTTCCGCAACTGGCAGGCACTTTTCAAGACTGTCAATAACCCACGGGAACCCATCTTCGTCTTTGTAGCCTTCCAAAGCCGGCTCGATGCCTTTGTGATTCATCAAATCCATAAAGGACTTCGACGTTCCCCAGCGACCCGTATTGACGCGCAAAACGGGAATTCCCAACGCATAAGCGGATTCGATACCAGCAATGGTTGTCTTGATGTTTTTTTCGCGGAAATCCTCGCGAGGGTCGAGGAAACTCTGATGCGTTGCGTATCCGCACAGAGAAATGCCTTTTTCAAAAGCGTACTTTTTCAGATTGCGAAGGTAATCTGGATTCGTTTCGTACGTTTGAAACATCTGTCCGCCGCCGGGAATAACAGAGGACGTAATCTTGCCCGCCTTCGGGTTAAGATACATCTGCTTTTCGAGGATTTCCAGACCTTCAAATCCCATTTCAGACGCCCAATCAACGCACTGTTCCATCGTCGGGGCGTCTTCCGAAACCCAGTAGGAGTACGAAGACACGACAATCGGGTTGACGTACTTTGATTTTTCTTCAGTCTTTTCTTCAGCTGGGGCTTCATCTGCAAATGCGGCTCCCGACAACGCTGACAGCGCCGCGCCAACGCCTGCGGCTGTCATAGATTTTAATGCTGTTCGTCGATTCATGATTAAACTTTTCCTCAAGAGAAATAAGTTAAACTTTATTGTCTATACCAGATGGATTTAATTATATTCTCAAAAATTATTAATTTCAAGAGTTTTAGAGAAGAAAAAACGTAAATTTTCAGAAATAATGCGTGTTTAATTTTAATACACTTGTTCAATTTTGCTGTATTAAAATTAAACAGACGTAAAAGTAACGCTTGAAATTACTTTTACGTCTGTTCGGTCGGAAGCTGTATTACGTGATTTTTCGAGTCCGTAATACGGTAACTCTATATTCAACCGACGTTTACGTTCTCGTTACCCATAAACGTCAGGTGGAATCCAAGTGTGGGCTAAAAAATCCCCGACGGAACTTGGGGGAGAAACCGCCGGGGATTGAGGGGGGTGACACGCTTAAAATTTCAAACTCGGCGGTCGAAAGGAGCGACGACGCGCCGAAAAATGACAGGAAAGAAAAAACGGAAGGAACTTCATTCCTGTCGATTATATATTATGTGCAAATACTGTGCCAATTTATTTCATTTTTTTATCAATCCGACAACCGCTGGCGGATAAGCGCGAATATCCCAGTCGGAACCGGGAGTAAGCGCTTTGACGTTTTCCCAATCAAATCGCTGGTCGGATTCGACAACAAACAGACTTCCCGCCGGCGCCTGTTCCAGCAAAGAACTGATCAATTCTGATAAATCGTCCCATCGGCTAATAAAGAACTCGTAGGGCGGACAGACAAAAACCGCCCACGGGACGTCCTGGGGCAGGGCGTCTCGCTTTTTATTCCAGATGAAAACGTTGCCGGTATGGAGGTTTACGACGTCCGCCAGTCCCAAAGTTTCGATGTTCTTTTTAATCGTTTTCGCCGTTGGGAAGTGCATCTCGACAATCTGACCGCCAACCGCCCCGCGGCTTATCGCTTCCAGACAAACGGCTCCGGTTCCGCCGAACAAGTCCAGGACAAATTTCCCCTTGACGTCCGTTCCAACCAGATTAAATACGGATTCCCGAACGCGGTCTTTCATGGGGCGAACGCGCATGTCGCCGGCGTATTCCAGCTTTCTGCCGCGAAACGTCCCGCCGATTATTCGCAAGCCAACGGAATCAACCATAACGCCAGCCAGGTTTTGGGAAGATTTTTTCGTCTTCTTTGATTTTTTTTCGTTTTTTTGACTCATTTGGTAAAATCGCGCTTTTCTTTATTGGAGAAATTTGGTAAAATACGGACAGAAAGTAAACAATAGAGAATCGAGAGTTGAATAATTCTCGATTTACGTTTTACAACCTGCTCCTTTATTATAACGGATTTAAAAATAATTCCAAATCCCCCCCAACAACTTTGGTTTAGAAAAAGGAACCCAAAATCATGAGACTTTTTAGTTTAATCCTTGCTGTTACGCTCCTTTGCAGCGTCAGCTTTGCTCAACAGGCAACAACCCCAACTACTCCCAAAGCCCCAGCTGCAACCGCCGCCGGCGCCGGTCCCGCTACGCAGAGATTCCATAAACTTTCTGCCCAGGCAAAAGAATACTATCAGAAGTTTATCGACTACGACAAAGAATACAGCAAAGCCACTCCCGCTCGACAGAAAGAGATTCAGGCTGAAGTTCAAAAGATGGCTGAAACCATCCAGACGTTCAAAGCTCCTTTGCTGGCAGCCGCTAAAGCCGCGTTCAAGGAAGCTCCTAACCAGGACGAATCTGTCAAGGCTTTCCTGCTCAATAACATCGTTATGATGGTCAATTATGACGATTACGAAAACGCGCTCAAAGAATGTGACGAACTGATTCGTCTCGGGCTTGTTGAACAGCCGATTTTTGAAATCGCCGCTTTTTCCGCTTACAATTCCAACAATTTTACTTATGCAGAATCGGCTATCGCCAACGCAAATAAGCTGGCAGCCGCCGCTCTTAAGCGTGCAAAAGAACAAGGCAAAACTCAGGCGGAAATCAACAAAGAAGGCATTGGACAAGTTCATCCTGGTTTGGCGGAACTGGAAAAGAACCTCCCGTTCTACAAATCCGCATGGGCAAAAGAAAAAGCTTTGCGTCAAACCAGCGCTCAAGCCAAAGACTGCCCTGTGGTCAAACTGCAAACCACCGCTGGCGACATAACCATTGAACTGTTCGCCAACGAAGCGCCCAATACAGTCGCCAACTTTGTCGAGGTGGTAAACAAGGGATTCTATAACGGTTTGACGTTCCACCGCGTCATGCAGGCGTTTATGGCTCAAGGCGGCGTCCCGAACGGCAACGGCACCGGAGGACCTGGATATTGCATTCCCTGCGAAGTTGACAATCCTAACGCCCGAGTTCATTTCCGCGGCTCGCTTTCAATGGCTCACGCTGGAAAGGACACTGGAGGAAGCCAGTTCTTTATCACCTTTGTTCCAACCAAATGGCTCGACGGCAAGCACACCGTTTTCGGACGCGTTACCGCTGGTTTAGATACTCTGGCAAAGATTCAACGCGATCCCAATCCTAACGTTCCAGGTCTGGAACCTACAAAAATTATCAAGGCTGAAGTAACCTACATGCCGCCGCAGCTTAAACTCCCGCCGGTTAAAAAGCTCCCGGAAAAGAAACTCTAAATTATCATCAGGGAAAGCAGACGCGCCGCAAAGTTGGTTTTCCAGTTGCGGCGTTCCTGTTAACAAAAATAGATTTTGTATCTTATTTCCAGACAAAGCCTCCTTGCGGGGGGGCTTGTCTTTTTTATAATTTGTAGTTAAATAGATTTATATTTGATAGGGATTTATGTTCCCTACTTTTGATTTACGCTTTATCTTTCCCCAGATCAAGTTTGAGTTATGAGCAGTATTCCTGAAAACGAAATGGAACAAAGTCCAGAACGAAACAACAAAACGATTTTAATTGTTGACGACGACCCTGAGATTATCGAATCCGTTAAAATCGCGCTGCAGTCTGAGGGTTATACGGTCTTTTACGCTCGAGATGGAAATCAGGGCTTGGCTCTGGCAGAACGGGAAAATCCCGACTTGATTATTCTCGATATGATGATGCCCAAACGAAGCGGTTTCCTCGTTTTGGAGAAGCTTCGCCGAACTCGCCGCGTTCCCATTCGCATTATTATGGTAACCGCCAACGAAGGAAACCGTCATAAATCTTATGCGGAAACGCTTGGCGTTGACGACTACATCCGCAAGCCGTTCGCCATGGACAGATTGCTCGACAGCGTGAATCGTCTTCTGGGACAAAATACAGAAGAATAATCAGAATACAAATCATCGTGCATAGCGCTTGGTAATTCGGAAGCAAATCGCTTCATTTAATTACTAAGCGCTATTTTTTTGAACGAAGTCTCATTGTTAAGAGTTCATTTCTTCGATCGCTTTTTCAATTCCAACGGCGTCGAGTCCTTCTTCCGCCAGCTGTTCGCAGCGCGCGGCGTGAGAAACGTAATGATCTTCTACGCCCAGACGTTTGACGCGGCAATTGAAAATCTCTTTATCTGACAGCATTTCCAAAACGGCAGAGCCGAACCCGCCCTGACGGCAGCCGTCTTCGATCGTAAGCGTCCAGGGAGCGTTTTGAACCCATTGAGCAATGCGTTCGTCCAGCGGTTTAATCCACCGGGCGTTGACCAATCCGATCTTTTTGGGCGTTCCGGACTGCGCCGCTTTGTTCTCGTAATTTGTAACAGCTTCCAGCGCTTTTCCCAATACGCCGCCGCAGACGATAAGCAAGCCGTCGAGTTTATCGTCTGCGCTGTGATTGACAAACTCTGCAACGCCAGGCTGAATGGGAACGGGATTGCTTGAAGAAACGTGTGACACGCCGTCTTTGGGATAGCGAATTGAAACCGGTCCGTTGAAGTTGATCGCCCAGGGAATCATTGCCTGTAAGTCTTCCGCACAGCCGGGAGCGCAAAGCGTCATGTTGGGCAGATGGCGAATGTACGCCATGTCGAACGACCCGTGATGAGTGGGACCGTCCGCGCCGACAAGACCCGCTCTGTCCATCATCAAAACGACGGGCAGGTTTTGCAGGGAAATTTCATGGAAAATCTGGTCGTACGCCCGTTGCATAAACGTCGAGTAAATGTCAACGACCGGACGCAAGCCGGCTTTTGCCATTCCCGCCGCCATCGCAACCGCGTGAGATTCACAAATACCGACGTCAAAGAACCTGTTTGGGAAATCCTCGCGAATCTTTTCCAAACCGTTTCCTTGAGCCATCGCCGCGCAAATGACGCAAATGCGATCGTCCGAGAGCATTTGCTGAAACAACTGCGCCGCGGCAACGTTTGTATAGGAAACCTGTTGTGACTTCGTCAGCGTCATTTTGCCGTTGTCGTCGTAAACGACTTTAGGCGGGGCGTGGAATCGCGCCGGGTCTTCTTCCGCCGGATGGAACCCGTGTCCTTTTTGCGTAAAAATATGGAGCAGAACCGGCTGATCGTGACGTTTTGCCTGATTGAGAGCAACTTGCAGGTCGCGAATATTGTGCCCGTTGACGGGACCGATGTAGTGAAATCCCAACTCTTCAAACAGCGCGCCGCCGACAAGCCCTTTTTTCACAGCGTTTTTCAAATTGTGAAGACCGCGATGTAACGGCTTTCCGATAACCGGCAAATGGGTAACCGCCGTTTTGACTTTATTTTTAACGCCCTTGTAAACGGAGTTGGTGCGAAGCCCGTCAAGGTATCGACCCAAGCCGCCAACGCGAGGGCAGATTGACATCTCGTTATCGTTGAGAATGACGATAATGTTTTTGTTCAGACCGGAGGCGTTGTTGAGAGCTTCAAAGATAACGCCGCAGCCCGCCGCGCCATCGCCGACAACGGCAACCGCTTTTCGCCCTTCTTCAGGACGCATCAGTTCGTCGCCCAGGAACAGGCCCAGCGCTGTGGAAACGCTCACCCCGGCGTGCCCCGTCATAAACAGATCGAACGGGCTTTCTTCCGGGTTCGGGTATCCCATCAGCCCGCCCTTGGTGCGAATCCCGGACATCTTGTCAAAGCGGCCGGTTACCATTTTATGCGGATACGTTTGATGTCCGACGTCCCAGACAAGACGGTCTTTGGTGAAGTCAAAAACCGTATGCAGAGCCAGCGTCAGTTCGACGACGCCCATGTTGGAAGCGAAATGGACGCTGCGAGTTTCAATAAGACGGCAAAGCTGGTCGCGAATCTGCTGCGCCAGGGATTCCAGCTGAGCGATTGACAACCCCTTTAAATCTTCAGGCGATTTAATATCGGCAAGGCTGACGTTCGGCAGAGGATTTTTTTGCTTAGTCAATTAATGATTCCTTTCCAAAACGTAGTCTGCCAGATCCCGCAGCAGTTCCGCGTCCTGACCGAAAGAACTCAGCGCGTCTTTCGCTTTTTGAGTCAGTTCCGCCGCATACGCCTGTGACACCTCAACGCCCAGAAGCCCCGGATACGTCATTTTCCCTTTGGCGCTGTCTTTATGAGTGCGCTTTCCCATCTGCTCGTCTGTCGCGGTAACGTCGAGTAAATCGTCCGTAACCTGGAACAGCAGTCCGAGAGCGTCGCCGTATGCTTTAAGACTTTCAATCTGATCTGCCGACGCGTTTGCGATGGTCGCGCCAATAATCAGCGAAACGCGAATCATCGCCCCGGTTTTAAGGCGGTGAATGTTTTCTAAGATCGATAGCGCTTCTGCGTCTATTTGTGAGTTGCGAGTTGCGAGTTGCGAGTTGCGAGATGAGGAACTCGCTTCGCTCGTCTGATTCTCTTTTTCTCCTTGAACGTCCAGCGTCTGACCGGCAACCATGCCGCATGCGCCAGCCGCGTCCGCCAGAGCGGAAACGCATTGAATAGCAGCGTCTGCCGGGTGAATGTCTTTTGCCAAAACCTCAAACGCCAGAGCCTGCAAGGCGTCGGCGGCAAGAATGGCGGTGGCTTCGTCGAACTGCTTGTGACACGTTGGACGTCCGCGGCGCAAATCGTC
>JAZUMX010000837.1:0-5736 GCA_045603865.1 Thermoguttaceae bacterium | reverse complement strand
GAATCCTTTACTTTCTTTTCCTTATTAGGCAATGGAGGAACAACTTTTCAAGTGAAACAACTTTCCGGTTCGGGAGATTTGGAATTCTGGCTTGCTGCTTCCGGTACTACCAATTCATATTTGTCGAATATATCAAGCAATAATTTTACAGGTTATATTTCCCTGGTACAGGAAGGAAACGCTAACGGAAACAAATTAAATACAAACAAACAGTCCTATGAAGGTCTTAAGTTTAAGGTCAATGATGGTACTCAAATTTTTATCGTTGGCGGTGGATTTAAAGCTGACGTTTTAATTTCAGGAAACGGCAATACCGAAGACCGAGGCGCTCTTCGTATTGCCGACACTGTCAGCGGGTCTATTACTCTCATGGCAGATGCGAGCATCGGGTTTGACGGAGCCCGGACGATATCAGGAGCTATTTCTTCCGGCGCCGCCAGCGGAGAAACAACGTTATTCATCAATGGTAAAACCAATGGAACAACGGTAACGAATAACGCAAGCGCGGGATCATACACCGGCAGCGTTTCCGATGGAACTTCCGGATCAAAGTTAGGTTTAAGAATTGTTTCTAACGCGCATACGTTCTCGGGAACTTTGTCTTATACCGGGGCGACGACCGTCAATGCCGGTACAGCGATGAACCTGTCCGGAGCCAACGCCAATCTGGTTAATTCCAGAGCTGTCACCCTCAACGGGAATCTCGATTTCTCGAATTATTCCGGCACGAACGCCATGCAGCTTAACGATCTTTCCGGAACCACCGCCGCTTCCGAAATTACAGGAACGAACAAGAATCTGATCCTCAATAATAACAATAATACGAGCTATGCAGGCAAAATTCGCATTGGAAACGGAACCGTTACCGCGTCTGGAACGGGAACGCTGACGCTGACTGCAAAAGACGCGCTTTTGTATTCTGGCGGAATTACGGTCAACTCGACAATCGCGTCAACCGCAGATCAGACCTTCCATAACCTGTCCGGTTCTGGCGATATTGTATTTAGCAACGACGCCAATTTGACCTTGACCAGTTCCGCGCCATCAACCTATTCTGGAAATATTACCGGAGTGAATACGCTTACCATCCTGCAAAACGGCGCTTACAATTTATCCGGAGCATCGGTTTCGGTCGCCAACTTTGAAACGAAAGACGGCGCAAGCGTCAGCGTTTCTTCTGAGAAACCGATGACCGTTACCAATTCATTCCGTCAAGGAAACGCTGCCAACTTTACCATCTCCGGTGGAAGCGCTTCGATTAGCGGCGATAACGTTGCTCAACAGGCGACAATCGCTCTTAACGGCGGAACGATGTCGATCAACTCCTACAATTATACCACGCCAACGCTGCCGAATATTACCAGCCTGGCTCTTCATCTGGACGCGTCAGACGCTAGCAGTTTTGACGATTCGTCTTCAATCACGACGTGGAAAAACCTGGCGAACCCCAGCAACAGTTTGACGTTTACCAATATCAGAGGCAACGTCAAAGCGTCTGTTACTCCCAATGTAAAAGCGGGGCTGGATGTTGTTACGTTCCCAACAAGCGGCGGGGCTTATTATGATCTTGCATCAGTTATTAATGGAAGAACATATTTTGCCGTAATAACAGACAACGGGTACACGTCTTCCAGCCAAAACAGCTTTTTGTTTGCCAATAAAGGCGATAGCGCAATAGACGGGCACAATCCATACTGTTATCATCGCGGTAACGGAACTGTCCTATGGAACACTACTCATCTTGACGCCAATATCAAGAATGGCGTAACATCGTTAAATGGAACGGCTGTTCCTTACGCTTCGGCAGATCTTGGAACGGACTGGAACGTGCTTTCCATTCAGACTACAGGAACGGTTCCGCTGTCGGCTATTAGCCGGGAACGCAGCAATTCCAACATCCCTGCCCGCGGCTGGCGCGGCGACATTGCGGAAATCCTTGTTTATACAGAAGCCCTGACGGACGAACAAGTAAAAGAAGTTTCCAAATACCTGGCAACTAAATGGCAAGTCGGAAACGACATTGTAACGCCAACCGTTGTTACGACTGGCGATTTTGTCTCAACAAACGAGATTATCATTGTTACGGATTCCACGATTGACGTTGCAGAATTTTCTTCTGTAACTTTCGGTTCGACGACAATTGACGAAGGCAAAACGCTGACAATCAACGTTGCGGAAGGTCAGGAAACTGTCTGGACGTCCCCGATTTCCGGCGACGGCGGCTTTACAAAATCCGGCTTGGGACCGCTGACGCTGTCAGAAACTCCCGCGTATAACGGCGCAACGTGCGTCGAATCAGGAACGCTAACGTTACCCGAAGGCGGAACGCTGTACAATCTGACCGGCGGAAGCCTCAATCCAGACGGAACGATTGCTCAAAGCGCAACGCTTGACGCGACCGGAAAAGACCTGACTCTCGTTAACAGCGAAACGACCAAGTTCATCGGGTCGATTAAAGCAAATGAAATCGTTACAGAAGGCGAAGGAACGCTGCAAATTTACACTGGCGCGGAAGGACAGGTTGACGCTCAAAGTTTGACCGTTTCCTCTGACCGTGTCGACTTAAAAGGATACATGAGCGGCAGCGTTATCGTCAACTCAGGCTCTGTTTTCTCTCCGGGAAATTCTGTTGGCGAGGCAACAGTGAGCGGCAGCTTTACTCTCGAAGATGCCGCGACGCTGTTGATGGAACAGGACGCGACTGGCATGGACAAGCTCACCGCCAGTTCGTATGAAATTAATCCGAATTCCATTTTGGAATTGACTCTCGGAGCGGCAATCCCGGGCGCGACGTACGAGATTATCGTTCAGAAAGACGGAGACAATCCAGTCAATTTTGTGGACGACTTGGCAACCGACATATTCTGGAACAGCCTTTTGACGCCGGAAAGCGACTACTACTGGAATCTGTCCGTTAGAAACAACGTTGTCTACGCAACGATGGACTCCAACGCCGTTCCTGAACCGTCGACGTGGGCGCTGTTAGCGCTGGGGGTTGCTGGATTGATGTACTGGCGGAAGAAGAAGTAGTTTGGAGTGCGACGGCTAGACGTCGCTTTCATTACCAAAGACGCTGCAAAACTCGATAAAATTTAATTCGTGCCAACAACGCATTGAATAATAATCAATAACAAAACAAAGATTATTGTTCTTGCGTTACTGGCACGAATTGCTTTTAATGTATCTCTCAACTTTATTCTTGGAAAAGCGACGTCAAGCCGTCGCACTCCAAATTTTTAGCCGTAGATTTCGTTCCACAGACCGTTGAGGTCAATGTCTTGAGCCGTTCCGGCGAAGAAGACGGCGCGGAAGTTCATCTTTTGAACCGTGCCAGCCGGGAATTCCGCTCCCTTGATGTAGTACGGCAGCGGGGAGATGTTGCCGTAGTCGCGAACCAGCCACGGGCAGTCGCCGTCGACGCCCCAGTCTTTCCACGCCGCCGCAGGCGCGCAGAAGACTGCACAACCTTCTGTAATCGCCGGATTGAACCGACGGGCGCCGTAGTACGCCATCCATTTATGGGCTTTCTTTTCGTTGTTCGCCTGACGGAAAACGCCTTCGTCGGAAACGAGCTCTCCGCCGCCGTCCGGGCAGATGTCCTGCGAAACGCGAACGCCGAAAAAGCCGTGGTTGGTTGCGTTGCACGTTACGTCAACGAGCATGGTTCGAGAGTATTCCAGGTCGAGAACGTAGTAATCGTCGCAGCGCCAGTCGATTGTGTACTGACGCGTATCGGTAATAATCGGGTCCTGATCCGGCTTCTTCCAGACGCCTTCGTCCGTCCAGACGATTTTCTTTTCGTCGCAGGAAACGACTTTCACGCCTTGGGAGAGAATCTGCCCGTCGGCGCGACCTGCCTGCCAGTAGTTGCCGCCATTGACGCGGTCTTCGCCCAGGAAGCATCCGCGATGGTGCGGCCACGGCTGAGACGATTCCGTCAGCAGCGTTACCATCGATTTCGGTCCGACCATCGGGAAGAGGTACGGATACTTCTGATTCGGGCTGGTTCGGTACGTTGCCAGACACTGGTTGTCTTTGCGAATCCAGAGGTCTTTGTCGGCGAAATCGGGATTGTACGCAGTGATGTGTTCAACAGCCTGATCTCCCCAGCCGGGAATGAACTTGCCGGTTCTGCCGGCGTAAATCGGCTGATATTGGTTTCCGGTTTGAGCGGCTTCTTCTTCCGCTCCCGCAATCGTATAGGACAGTCCGACAGCCGCGGCGGCTGCGCCTGCCTTGAAAAATTCGCGTCGTTGCATTGGATGAAATCTCCTGAGGGTAAATGGTAAATATAGTTGCGAGTAGCGATGGAACGCAAGCAGACGCGCAAGCGTTCCTCTAAAACCGCGTAGCGGTTTAATATTTGTCGCCGTGGGTTTTAACCCACGGAGCGAGTTGCGAGAAAAAACTCTGGTAACTACTCTTTAACTTCTATTCTATCAAAATATCAGAGGAAAAACAACTGGGGGAGATAAAGATTTTCGTTTTTTTCTAAATATTCCCTATATTTTATACATCCGCCCAATTGCAAACGACCAGACAAGTATATATAATGACTATCAATAGAGTCGAATCTTTACACATCCAGTAACTGCGAACATTTAGCTGTGAGTTACGAGAGGATTTTGTTCAGCGCTTGCGTTTCTCGCAACTCGCAACTCGCAACTCAATTATATCGAAAGGAGCATTTGTTATGAATCGACGCGAAGCGTTAAAGTATACGTTGGCGGCAACGGCGAGCGTTGGGCTGTTTCAGTCGGCGCGAGCGGACGAACCTAAACCCGGAGTGGAGGCGAACGGCCGCTGGACGGTCGAGCGCGCTCAGGCGTGGGGAAAGAAACAGGGATGGATTGTCGGCTGCAATTACGTCCCGACGTACGCTGTCAACCAGATTGAAATGTGGCAGAAGCTGACCTTTGATCCCACGGTTATCGATTCCGAACTGGGTCTGGCAGAGCAAACCGGCATGAACACCGTCCGCGTTTTCGTTCACGATTTGCTGTGGAAAGATCAACGTGACGCCTTTTTCGGCAACGTCAGCAAGTTTTTCGACCTGTGCGAGAAACACGGTCTGAGGGTCATTTTCAACTTCTTTACCAACGGCGGGGCGGAAGGCTCGGTTATTGGCGAACAGCCGGCGCCGAAACCGTTTGTTCATAACAGCCAGTGGCGGCAGACGCCCGGAAAAGAAGCCGTCATAAACAAGCCGGAAAAATGGTCGATGATGGAAGACTACGTCATGGATACAATGACGACGTTCCGCAGCGACGAACGCATTCTGTTCTGGGACTTGTTCAACGAACCCGCCAATTCCGGCAACCGGGAAATGACGCTCGGGTTCCTGAAACTTCTCTGGTCGTGGGCGCGAAAGATCGACACCCCGTTCCCGATGACGTCCGCCATTCAGAGTACCAGACCCGCCCCGATTGCCAATTTCCTCATTGAGAATTCCGACGTCCTCAGCTTCCATTGCTATGCGAACCTGGAAGGGATGAAAAAAGACGTCGAGCGGTATCAGAAGTACAATCGCCCGCTGATTTGCAAGGAATGGATGGCGCGGCAACGGAAATCTACGGTTATGGACATCCTCCCGTACCTCAAAGAGCAAAACGTCGGCGCGATTAACTGGGGACTCATTCCCGGCAAACTGCAAACGAACTACCCGTGGGGCTGGGGACCGGAAAAGGGCGAACCGGACGTCTGGTTCCACGACCTGTATCGCGAAGACCACACCCC
>JAZUMX010000836.1:0-3467 GCA_045603865.1 Thermoguttaceae bacterium | reverse complement strand
ATAAGCAGGCACGTCCAGCCGGGATCGGTGGCGTTGTAAATAAAATGATCTAACAGCGCCCAATTGCCGTATGGAATGACAAGAGCGGTAACAATTAAGCCGATGTACATAATCCAGCGCAGCGGTCTGGTTGAGAAGCTGACCATCCCGTGGACGGCGAGAACAAGCATCTTTTTGAACGTCAGCGAAGGAACGCCAGCCTGACGAGCGTTGACTGTACAGGGAATTGACGTCTGTTTGAATCCCAGCCAGCGAATCAGAGCGCGGAAAAACGGCGTTTGTTCCGGCAGACGGCTGAGAATGTCAACGACAACTCTGTCCATAAGACGAAAATCGCATGCGCCGGGAATAATCGGGACTTCTGAAACGGCGTTCATCACCTTATAGAACGCGGCGGAGGTGAATTTCTTCAGCAAACCGACTTTGTCGCCGTACCCGGTGCGAACCGTATTGACGACGTGAAATCCCTCTTTCCATTTCTCGACCATGACGGGAATAAGCTCTGGCGGATGCTGAAGGTCAGCGTCCATAACGATTACCGCTTTTCCGCTGGACGCTCTCAGCCCGGCGGCGATGGCGATCTGGAACCCGTAATTGCGGGAGAAAATCACAGCTTTGCAGCGCGGGTCTTCGTCGTGAAGCTGACGCATCAATTCAGCGGAATTGTCTGTACTGCCGTCGTTGACGAAAATTATTTCCCATGAGTCCGTTATCTGATTAAGAGCTTGAGAAACTTCCGTATAGAAACGTCGAACGTTCCCTTCCTCGTTATGAGCAGGTGTAACGACCGAGATTAATGGCGAATCGGTTGAAGGTTTATAGTTGTCTTCAAATCGAATTGGCAGAATCTTGTCGGTATCTAAACCAACGGTTTGAGTAAAGTCTGACATCCGTGTCTCCTGATTGTAAAATACGCTGTAAGCAACTATGCATCAGGCTGAATTTTACTATCTTTCAATCATTTATACAACCCCAAATTCCAACTTTTCCTGATTTACTATTAATATATCGGGAAAAAGAGATTTTTTTTGCTCTTTTGCTCTTGAAAGAAATTTGATTTGCGTCATAATAGAATAGCGAGAAGCGACCGACGGAAAGCAGGAGCAAGCCGTCGGGACGGTTATAAAATGCGGCTGCGGTCCCAAACGGATTTCAAAGTCTTGCGTCCGCCTTTAATCTTCTCTCAACCTGATATTTCAATTTTACAGACGCAAATGAAACGATTTTTACTCATAATCCTGGTTGCAACGTTGGGAATTGGCGCCTTTGCCTGGGCGCAGTCTGAAAACGTATCCAAAGAAAGACGCGAGTACGAAAGACTGCTCAAACAGTGGAAGCCGATGGTGGCTCAATTGGCTCAGTTGAGGTATAAGTATTTTGACGTCAAGCGTAAACCGGGAGAAGACGAAATCGTTGTCGTTGAGCAAACGCCGGAACGGCAAAAGCTCAAAGAGGAGTTTGACAAAAAATTCAAAGATGCGGAAACGACGTATAAACAGCTCGTCGCCACGGCTGTTGTTGCGTACGCCAAAGACCCGGAAAACAATCGCGATATCGAGCAGTTCCTCTTTTACACGCTGCAGTATTTTATGGAACGGGATATGTACGAAGACGCCTTGAAAATGTGCAATGTTCTGCTCGACAGCAACGTCAATAACCCGTACGTAATTCGCGCCGCCGCCTTTTCCGCTTTGTTTACTCAACAGTACGACGTTTCCAAATCGTTTCTGGAAAAAATTCAAAAACTGGGCATTCTGGATCAGTTCCGCCTGGGGGAAAGCGATTTCAAATACCTTCAGGTTTTTGAATTGCTTTGGGAACAGGAAAAGACGTATCGAGAGCAGGAAGAGCGCAAGGATTTGCCCAGCGTCGTTCTGTATACGACTAAAGGGGAAATTGAGATTCTCCTTTATGAAGATCAGTCGCCCAACACGGTCGCCAATTTTATTTGGCTCATTGAAAAGGGGTTCTATAAAAATATAGACTTTGACGCTGTTATCAGTCAGGCGATGGCGCACGTTGGCGGAACGGAACAGTTCAAACGCGTTGACAACCTCACCTTGCAGCCGCTGGTCAGAGGAAACGGAACGCCGGGATATGTCATTCCAGACGAATTTAAGCCCTTTGATTTTCAGAAAAAGGAGTTTCCGGAAGACGCCCGATTCTTTTGGCGCGGGACAGTCGTTATGGATTTAATGCGGGATACGCCCAACACGGCAGGATGCAAGTTCTTTATTTTGTTCAAGCCGGATATCAATTGCGTCAATAAATACACCGCTTTTGGGCGGGTCGTTCGCGGCATGGACGTCGTTTGCCGTTTGCAAAGAAGAAATCCGTCCACGGTTATTTCCCTTTCCCAGCTGCCTACGCCGGATAAAATTCTCGACGCGAAGGTCAAAAACAAGCGAAATCACGAGTACAAGCCGAAGATTGTCCCTCTGGAAAAAACGGTTCCGCCGTATCCGAACATGCCGGTTTTGCCGGAAGAGGAAAAGAAAGACCCGAACGTCTTTGACATTATGGACTACAACCGCACGCATCTGCCATGACCTTTGTTACGCCGTGGCTGATCTTAGGGTCGCTTGCCATCGTCATTCCCGTTGCGATACATCTGTTTCTTCGGCGTCAGCCGCAAAAAATAGAGTTCCCGGCGCTGCGGTTTGTTCATCAGATTGAACAGACCGCAAAACGGTCGCTGCGATTGCGTCATTTGCTCTTGCTGCTGTGTCGAATCGGTTTGATTATCTTGCTGTCTTTGCTTCTTGCCAGACCGTTAATTACCCGAAGCGTTGGCGCGTCGTCGTCCGCTCCGACTTCGGCGGCGCTGCTGTTCGACACGTCCATGAGAATGAACTGTCAGCGCGACAACCAGTCGCTGTTTGACTATGCGCTCAAAGAAGGGCAGTGGGTCTTGTCGCGCTTGCCGGGCGGAAGTCAGATTGCAATTATCGACTCGCAAACCAAAACGCCTGCCTTTGCCGTGGACCGATCGGCGGCGAAATATCAAATGGAACAGCTCAAGCCCGGTCCCGGCTCGCTTGACTTTACCGGACAGATAATCAAAGCGGCGCAAGTTCTGGAATCGTCGTCTTTGGGCGTCAAAGAACTGTATATCTTTACGGATATGTCACAAGCCGCCTGGGATGCGGCGTCCGCCCCCATCGTTGTGTCCAGTTTGAAAAAAGCGAACTCGCCGGCGGTTTACGTGATTGACGTTGGATCGCAAAATCTGATCAACGACAGCGTCTTGCCGCTTCGACTGGAAAAGGAAATCCTCGCCCCGGGCGACAAGCTAAGTATAAGCGTTATGGTTAAGAGAAGCTCTTCGGAATTGCCTTCTCGCACATTAGAGTTGTACGTCCTGGACGACTCCGGCAAACCGGTCAAACGTGACGAAAAGATTCTTTCCAGCGAGCCGGAACAGTCTGTCAGCTTTTCGCTGTCTGGGTTTGAGCCGGGCAAGTACG
>JAZUMX010000835.1:0-1642 GCA_045603865.1 Thermoguttaceae bacterium | reverse complement strand
GTTCCTGATTCGTCAAACAGGGCGGCTTTGGTCATCGACCCGCCGTTGTCAATTCCGAGGTAGTACATGGGGGATGTGGTTGAAATAGGAATTATAGAGAATAGTGGTTAGTGGGTTAGTTGAGCGGCGGCGCTTGCGTCCTAACCACTAACCACTTAAAACTTACCACTCTAAAGGATTCTCTGTTACTCAACGACGCTATTATATATGATTGTCCGGCAAGATTCAAGGGCTTAGATTGCTTTTTTGAATACGGAATGAAAATATTCTTATTTTGGGGGCGATTTTCTTAAAAAACTCTTGAAAAAATATTCAATTCCGGTATACTGTACTAATAATGTCGGTTTTAACGAAGGTTTGTTAAAACGCAGAAAATGACAATTCGACTCTGTAACGACTAATAGCGTTGGGCTGTATGGAAGCGTTCGTCGACGTCGTAAGGTCGAATTCCCCTGAAGTTTTATTCTCATAAGGAGAGAGATGAAAATGGAAAAAATCTATCGTCGTTCCGCTTTGTTGGCAGCGGGCGCGGCTGTTGCCGGCATCGTTGCTGGAACCGCATCGGAATCGGAAGCCGCTCTGTTGGGTCGCCGCCGCAATCCGGTTCAGTCAAATGAGCAGTCACACAAACCGCAGTCGGCTGGACGTCCCACTCCCGCGGCTCTTCGGTTCAACAACGAGGACTTCTACACGGACGGCAAGTTCAACGTCGATAAAGCCAAGGACGCTATTATCGAGCTGTGCCGCTATTTCAAGTACCCGGTTTTCCCGGATTTGAAAGATCTCCTGTGGGTTTCTGACTACGGAACGGGCAAGTTCACCGAACTGGGCTTGGCGTGCATCGGAATTGTTAATCACGACAAAGACGAGCTGGGACAGACGTTCATGATGCAAGACCTCTTTCTGCTGCCGGGTCAGATGCTGCCGGAACACTGGCACATCAAGGGCGACGGCATCGCGGTTAAAAACGAAGGATGGTTTATTCGTTGGGGAAAATCGTTTATCGTCGGCATTGGCAGCGACAACCTCCCGCCGGAAATCAAGATTCCGGAATGTCACATGGGCGGTACGGTTGAAGTCAAACACGGCAAATGGGTCAATGCGGGCGAATACGCTCAGTTGGCGAAAATCGAAACGAAACACTGGCAAATGGCTGGACCGGAAGGCTGCATTCTGACGGAAGTCGCCAATCTGCACACCAACAGCGCGGTTCGTCACAACGACCCCGCCATTAACGATCACTTCCTGAATAACTGATTTCAGGTCAAATCAAAAGGGACTGGAACCGGCGCGTTTCAGTCCCTTTTAAGTAGGTAATTATACATTCTTTTTAATTCAGCTTTTATTATAGGAGACAACTGATGAAACTTGGCAAAATTAAGATTGACAGATTTAGTGTATTACAGTTGATTTTGTTTGTTGTTGCAGTCATCGTTTCCATTATATATGCCAGAATTCTTTGGGCGGAAATCTCTACCAACTCGATGTCGTTGAAAACGCCGTCCATGATTGATCTGGGCGACGATTACAAAACTCCTGACGGCATGACGTACAATCCGGTTGACAACATTATTTATCTGGTTATTCCCGCCGCAGTCGAAGAGGGCGCCGCGCCGCTGCTGGTTTTCACGCCGGACGATAA
>JAZUMX010000834.1:0-1813 GCA_045603865.1 Thermoguttaceae bacterium | reverse complement strand
GAATAGATTTCCGACCAGTTCAGCCGCAGTCCGTACAGAAAGAAAATTACCGACACGCCCCAGTGCGCGACGTCTGAAAGCGATACGCCATGCCATTTCACCGCGCCCGGCGCCGGGTACAGCCACGCCAGAAAAATCGCTGTAAACAACAGGACGATAAACCCGTCCAGCCCGAATCGTTTTAGTAAATCTTTCATAGCTCTACATTGTATCGCATTTGAAAATTTCGGGAATAGGGGCTGGGAAGTGGTCAAACGCCGTACTGTCCAGAACAAAAAAATTTGAAAATTTTTTTAAAAATCGACAAAAATTCTAAAAAAGCGCCTTGTGGAAGAAACTGGATTATAGTATTATAATTATAATAAAATTGTCAGCAGTGAGAAACTACCTATTCTGAGCGCATGGCTCTACGGTTAAAAAATGTTTCCCGAATTGTTTCGGCTATAATCGCTGCTTTTATATTTTCATGGTTTAACAGAAAGGTTTTTAACACGATGTCCCAAGGACGTCCTTCCTATCCACGTAAAGATTCGTCTCCTAAACAGCGAATTAACGAACAGATTCGCATTTCCGAAGTCCTCGTCATTGACGAGAAGGGAGTTTCACGCGGCGTTATGCCTACAAAAGAGGCTCTTAAGCTGGCAGACTCCGTTCAGTTGGATCTTGTAGAAGTTGCTCCAAACGCCAAACCGCCCGTTTGCAGAATTCTGGACTACGGCAAGTACAAGTACGAACAAAACAAAAAAGCCAAAAGTCCTCAAAGCAACCAAATTAAAACCAAAGAAATTCGGCTTAGTCCTAACATTGGCGCTCACGACATGATGGTTCGCGTCAATCAGGCGAAAGGGTTTATCAACGACAAGTGTAAAGTTCAGGTTACCATGTCTTTTTCCGGTCGACAAATCATCTACGTAGACGACGGGGAAAAGAAAATGCAGGAACTGGTTGAACAGCTCAAAGACATTGCCCGGGTTGACTCTCCGCCCAAACGCCTGGGACGTAAAATTCTGTGCATTCTCGCCCCGCTGAGCATGCCCAAATCCAGTTCCAGCGACAAACAGTCAGACGCCTCGTCAGAACAAGGCGCAGCCGCCTCTCGTCCAGCAGACGGCGCTCCACGTCCTCCGCGCCCGATGGGAGATAAACCTCGACCTCCGCGACCTGCTGGCGACAAACCGCGTCGTCCCGCTGGAACGCCCCGTCCAAACAATGGAGGTTCTGCTCCCAAACGACCGCAATAAAAATCAAACGCTTCCAATACATTTTAAGCTCGCGGATTACAGTCTGCGAGCTTGTTTTATTCGAGTTCCGATTTTCAAAGAGTTTTTTCAAAAAGGATTATCCATGTTCATACATTCTTTTTTCAGACGTTTTTTGAATGTCCTGTTTACGTTGACGCTTTGCGTTCCGCTGTTTGCTCAAACTATCGCGCCGGACGAACAGAAGCTGGCGGCCGTCGCTTCCGGCAAGATTCAAACGGCTCACGCGATTTGGTGGGGATTCGACGCCAACGACTCTACCGCTCAGCTGCAGGCGGCGTTAGACTGCAACGCGCCGGTAATCATCGTGGACTGCCCCGTTATCGACGGCAAAGCGCACCCATGGATTGTTCGACCGCTGACCGTCAAGGGGAATCGGGAGATCGTCTTCGCTCAAAACGCCGAACTGCTTGCCAAACAGGGCGAATTTCTCGGGAAATCCGATTCTCTGATTAAAATCGTCGGGCAGGAAAACGTAACGCTCCGCGCTGAAAAAGCCGGGACGGCGACGCTACGAATGAGAAAGACCGATTATCATAAAGCCCCATACCAGA
>JAZUMX010000833.1:0-2031 GCA_045603865.1 Thermoguttaceae bacterium | reverse complement strand
ACGCTGGACTCCAAGGAGCCGACGATGTCGTTTGACGAGTTCCTCGACGGGGAAACCCGGTACGCGTCGCTCAAGAGAACCTTCCCCGCCAACGCGGAAGAGTTCTTTACCAAAGGCGCCGACCTCGCCAAAGAGAGCTATCAGAAGTACAAAAAGATGGAAGATTACCAGTAACGGTTACAAGATAAACGCTCTTAACGGTTACAAAAATAACGCTCCATGAACAAACATCCATGGAGCGTTTAATTTTATTTACGAATTCTAATTACTCAGCCACGATGCCGTCGACTTTGGCGATGTGAAGCCGTTCGATAGCGTCTTCTCGCATTTTGTATTTGAGAATCTTGCCGGCGGCGTTTTGCGGGAACGCGTCGACAAAGTCAACGTATCGCGGGACTTTGTGTTTCGCCATGGATCGTCGAACGAAGTCCTGAAGCTCTTCCGCGGTCATGGTTTCGCCCGGTTTGAGAATAACCGCCGCGAGGATTTCCTCGCCGAGGGCTTTGTCGGGAATGCCGATGACCTGAACGTCCTGAACTTTCGGGTTGGTGTAAATGAACTCCTCGATTTCTTTCGGATAGATGTTTTCGCCGCCGCGAATAATCATGTCCTTCAGACGTCCGGTAATGCGGTAGTTCCCTTCCGGAGTGCGGAGAGCGAGGTCGCCGGTATGAAGCCAGCCGTCGGCGTCAATCGCCTGAGCCGTTTCCTTGGGCATTTTGTAGTACCCTTTCATGACGTGGTAGCCGCGGGTGATGAACTCGCCGATCTGGTTGTCGCCCAGCTCTTTGCCGGTTTCAGGATCGATAATCTTGTTCTCGCATTCCGGCAAGTCCCGACCGACGCCGGTAACGCGGTCTTCAATCGGGTCGGACGTCGTCGACATCGTACAGCCGGGGGACGCCTCGGTTTGCCCGTAGACGATTGTGATTTCCGTCATGTGCATTTTGTCGATAACGTCGCGCATGACGGCAATCGGACACGGCGACCCCGCCATGATGCCGGTTCGCATGTACGAGAAGTCCGTCTTTGGGAAATCGGGATGACCCAGCATGGCAATGAACATCGTCGGGACGCCGTGAAAACAGGTAATCTTTTCCTGGTTGATGCACGCCAGCGCCGGTTTGGCGGAGAAGTACGGCAGCGGGTTGAGCGTCGCGCCGTGCGTCATGGACGCGGTCATCGCCAAAACCATCCCAAAGCAGTGGAACATGGGAACCTGAATCATCATGCGGTCTGCGGTGGACAAGTCCATGCGGTCGCCGATGCACTTGCCGTTATTGACAACCCCGTAATGAGTGAGCATGACGCCTTTGGGGAATCCCGTCGTGCCGGAGGTGTACTGCATGTTGCAGACGTCGTGAATGTTGACCGCGGCGGCGCGCCGGCGCAGTTCTTCCATCGGGACGCCTTTCGCCTTGGTAAGCGCTTCTTCCCACGTAATTGCGCCTTTGGTGGAGAACCCGACGGTAATAACGTTTCTCAAAAACGGCAGGCGTTTGGCGCGAAGCGGGTCGCCGGATTTCGTCTGTGACAGTTCCGGACACAGCTCGTTAATAATCCCGGCGTAGTTGGAATCGCGAAAGCCCCGTTCAAGAACGAGCGTATGGGTGTCGGGCTGCTTGAGCAAATACTCCGCCTCCGCAATTTTGTACGCCGTGTTGACTGTTACAAGAATCGCGCCGATTTTGGTCGTCGCCCAAAACGCGATGTACCATTGCGGCAGGTTCGTCATCCAGACTGCGACTTTTTTGCCCGGCGTAACGCCCATCGCGATAAGCGTTCGAGCGAACCGATCGACGTCGTCGCGAAATTCCGAGTACGTGCGGGTATAGTCCAGCGTCGTGTATTTGAACGCCAGCTGATCCGGGAAGATTTCAACCATCGTGTCGAGAACCTGAGAGAACGTCTTTTCAATCAACGTCTCTTTCTTCCAGACGTATTTGCCGTTATGAGCGTTGTTGTCGTACAGCGGCGTATTGGCGCGCGCCAGTTCAAACTGGCTCATGTAGTTGACAAAGTGCGGGAAGA
>JAZUMX010000832.1:0-3791 GCA_045603865.1 Thermoguttaceae bacterium | reverse complement strand
ATTGCTAATTGATAATTGCTCCTCAACCGTAGTATTCCTGCAAACTGGTAACGGTGAACTGGGCGCCGTTTTCTTTCATGTAGGCGATCGCCTGCGTGTAGGCATTGGCGGCGCGGATGGTTGTTACCAGCGGGATGGAGTAACGAATCGCGCCGGCGCGGATGCTGACTTCGTCTCGCGTCGGGCGTTTGCTGGACGGGCTATTGATAATAAGCTGAACCGTGCCGTCGATCATACGGTCGATGATGTTGGGGCGACCTTCCGAGACTTTCTGAATCAGCTCGCATTCAATTCCCCACGACTGCAGCAGGTTGGCGGTGCCGCGGGTGGCGATAATCTTGAATCCCATATCGACAAACTTCCGGGCGACGTCTTCCAGATGGGCTTTGTCGTCGTCTTTAACGGAAATGAACACGGAACCCTCGGTCGGGATTTTGCTGCCGGCGCCCATTTGCGACTTGGCAAACGCGGCGGCGAAGGAATGGTCGATGCCCATGACCTCGCCGGTCGATTTCATTTCGGGGCCGAGAACGGCGTCGACGCCCGGGAACCGGTTGAACGGGAAGACGGCTTCCTTCACGCCGACGTGCGAGAACTTCGGGAATTCCAGACAGTTAAGCTCTTTGAGCGTATAGCCCATCATGACCTTGGTCGCAACGTTCGCCAGTTTGACGCCTGTTACTTTGGAGACGAACGGGACCGTTCGGCTGGCGCGCGGGTTGACTTCCAGAACGTATACTGTGTTGTTGTTTTTCACCGCGTACTGAACGTTCATCAAGCCCTTGACGTTGAGTTCCAGCGCCATGCGGCGGGTGGAGTCTTTGAGTTCTTCGATAACTTCCGGGGCGAGCGTTTGCGGCGGAATCGAGCAGGCAGAGTCTCCGGAGTGAATGCCCGCCTCTTCGATGTGTTCCATAATGCCGGCGATGTAAACGTCGGTACCGTCACAGACGCAGTCAACGTCAACTTCAATGGCGTCTGACAGGAACCGGTCGATAAGAATCGGGCGTTCCTCGTTAATCTGGACGTCTGCCTTGGTCGCGTAGACGAGCAGTTCAGACCAGTAGTTTCGCAAGTCGGCTTCTGAATAGACGATTTCCATTTTCGCGCCGCCGAGAACGAAGCTGGGACGCATTAAAACCGGATAGCCGATCTTTTCCGCCTTGACGATAGCGTCGTTGAGTTCGTACGCCGTGGTGTTGGGCGTTTGACGAATGTTGAGCTTTTGCAGCATCGCGGAGAAGAGTTTGCGGTCTTCGGCCGCGTCGATGGACTTGACGCTGGTTCCCAGCACCGGGACGCCGACTTCGACCAGCTTGTTGGCGATGTTGAGCGGGGTCTGACCGCCGAATTGAAGAATCACTCCAATCGGCTTTTCCCGGCGCACGACGCCCAAAACGTCTTCGACCGTCAGCGGTTCAAAGTACAGACGGTCTGACGTGTCGAAGTCCGTCGAGACGGTTTCCGGGTTACAGTTCATCATGATAGCCTGATAGCCCAGCTCTTTGACGGCGAACGCAGCGTGACAGCAACAGTAGTCGAATTCGATGCCCTGTCCGATTCGGTTTGGACCGCCGCCGAGAATGAGGACTTTGGGCGTTTCGGACGTTCGCGTTTCGTCTTCGCCCTCGTAGGTGGTGTAATAGTACGGCGTAACAGCTTCGTGTTCGCAGGCGCACGTGTCGACCAGTTTACAGACGGCGTCGATGCCCTGATCCAGACGGCGGCGTCGAACGTCTTCTTCCGAAACGCCGAAGATTTCCGCCAGGCGGTTGTCGGAAAAGCCCATCTTTTTCGCTTCGAGCATTTCCGGCGCCGACAGCTCTTCAAAGTTGAGCGTCTGCAGATGCTTGTCTTTGTCCATGATCAGCTTGACGTTTTCCAGCCACCAGCGGTCCATCTTGGTAATGTCGAAAATCTCGTCGATGGAAATGCCCTCGTAGATGGCGCGGCAGATGGCGAAGAACTGCTCTCGCGTCGGCGTGGACATCTTGCGAATCAGCTCGTCTCGCGTAACGGGTTTGTCCAAGTCCGCCTTGTTGACCAGAGCGTAACGCTTTGTTTCCATGGACCGGACGCCTTTCTGTAACGCTTCGCAGTAGGTTCGACCGATTGCCATGACTTCGCCAACGGACTTCATGGAAATGGTCAGCGTCTCGTTTCCGCCGGGGAACTTCTCAAAGGCGAAGCGCGGAATCTTGATAACGACGTAGTCGATTGTCGGCTCGAAACAGGCGGACGTCGTTTTGGTGATGTCGTTTTTGAGTTCGTCGAGCGTGTATCCGATAGCGACTTTAACAGCGATTTTCGCAATCGGGAACCCGGTCGCCTTCGACGCCAAAGCGGAAGAACGGCTTACGCGCGGGTTGAGTTCAATGGCGACCATTCGTCCGGTGTCTGGATGCTGAGCGAACTGCAAGTTGCAGCCGGCGGCGCGAAGCCCAATCGCTTCGACGATTTTTTTGCTGTCTTCAACCAGTTTGGCGTACTCGCGGTCGGTCAGAGTTTGAACTGGGGCAACGGTAATCGAGTCTCCGGTGTGAACGCCCATGGGATCCTGGTTTTCAATCGAGCAGACGACGACGCAGTTGCCGGCGCTGTCTCGCATGAGTTCCATTTCCAGCTCTTTCCAGCCCAAAAGGGACTCTTCAATGAGAATTTCATGAACCATGGACGCGTCCAAGCCGCCTTTGGCGACGTTCATGAACTCTTCGCGGTTGTACGCAACGCCGCCGCCGGTTCCGCCCAAGGTGAACGCCGGTCGAATAATGCACGGCAGCCCAACGTATTCCAGCGCCTTGAGAGCCTCGTCCATGTTGTGCGCCAGGTCAGAACGGGGCAGGTCGACGCCAGCCGCCGCAACCGTCGCGCGGAAATCTTCGCGGTCTTCCGCATGGTGAATGACTTCCGCGTTCGCGCCGAGCATTTCAATTCCCAACTCGTCCAAAACGCCCATTTCCGCGACCTTGAACCCGAGGTTCAACCCCGTCTGACCGCCCAGCGTGGGCAGAATGGCGTCTGGACGCTCTTTACGCAAAATAGCCGCTAACATTTCGGGGGTTAGCGGCTCAATATACGTGTGGTCTGCCATAACGGGGTCGGTCATAATCGTTGCCGGATTGGAGTTGACAAGAACGACCTCGTATCCTTCTTCTTTTAACGCCTTACAGGCTTGAACTCCTGAATAATCGAATTCGCACGCCTGACCGATAACAATAGGTCCAGCGCCAATAATACAAATCTTTTTAATGTCTGTTCGTTTGGGCATGATATTTGGTAGTTAGGAGTTAGGAATGAGGAGTGAGGAGCTATTAACTAGAAGCTATTGCAGCTTCCCCAACTCATTTTCATCTAATTATAGCAAAGAGAAAGATTCTTTCAAGGACGGGGAGCGGGAGAAATAGAATTATCAATTAGCAATGAGCAATTAGCAATTACGCAAAGCGCCCGCCCAGAGTTTAAATATTCTAAAGGCTTCCCAGCAGTTCCCAGAAGCTCCCAGACAATCCCAGCAATTCCCAGCCTACCAAAATTGCCCGTCCGTCCAACATCCTCCGCATCTCCGCGCCTCCGCGTGAGCTTTACCCGGGCGTCTCGCACCGACAAGGTCGGTTCCTGATTGGAAGTGGGTAGCGCCAAAAATGGCTTTTTCGGAGACATAACCTTGTCCTACTGCCCGTGCGGCTTCGCACCCCGGTTCGTCTAATCGTTGCAGTTCCTTTTCCTCCCGCCCTCCGCTGGAGGACGAAAGGAAAAGGTTATTTGACGATGTCTGTTTATAGATTTTCGTG
>JAZUMX010000831.1:0-3274 GCA_045603865.1 Thermoguttaceae bacterium | reverse complement strand
GGTGTAAAGCGGTTCTGGAAGGTCATACTGACAGTGGCAACAATGCGATAGTACTTAGTTCCGGCGATATTCTCTCGCGGAGTTCTGATAACACTTTGCGTATTTGGTCTCCAGATGGAGAGTATAAAGCGGTTCTGGAAGGGCATAAAAAATATGTTGACGGCGCTATAGAATTTCGCTCTGGCGACATTCTCTCGTGGAGTTCCGATCATACCTTGCGTATTTGGTCTCCTGAAGGCGCTTGTAAAACAGTTCTGGAAGGGCATACAGAAAAGGTCGACGGCGCGATAGAACTTCATTCTGGCGACATTCTTTCGTGGGGTGATGATAACACTGTGCGCCTTTGGTCTCCTAACGGGATATGTAAATCAATAATCGATAAGCGTATCAGTCGAGCCAGAGAGCTTAGTTCCAATAAAATTCTTATGTGGGGTTATTTTCTAGACCCTTCTTTGCATATTTGGTCTTTTGACGGAACCGGCAACGAAGAGATTGAAACTGATAATCCAAAGTACGATTCTATTTATGCATTACTTCATTCAGAACAAGTCCATGAACAGTTTTATGCAAAAGAAACTGATTTGGGTATTGAATTCCAACACGATTTTAAACCGATTGCCCTATGGAATGGCGCCCAATGCAGTTCTCGTTTTGTTGGGAATGGGCGTATTTGCGTATGGCATGGACGTTTTGTCGAATTCCTGCAGCTCAACTATGGGAATCACATGAGCGTATATTTTGATCAGGCACATCAGTTCCTCGTTGGCGAAATTGACGAATCAAAGTTGGTTAGGTACGATCCAGTACCCAAACGCGGGTTCTTTAGCTGGCTGTTTGGGCTGTTCGGTTGGAAGTAAGTGGGGCAGGGGAGGGGCGTCTTGCAGCTCCTTTGCCTTGCCTGCGTCAATTCCGCATCTTAATTCCGAATTACCCCCACGCCCCCCCTTGATGTTGCAATAAAATATGGTAAAATCTGTAAAATAAAATTGTTTGCGAATTCAGCGGTTTCTCGATCTGATGTAGACGATTCGAGACGCGATGACGTTCACGCGCGGGGAAATGCCAGACGGCTTACACTCCAAACCACCTGAATTCATGGTTCATTTTTAAGGAAATACTTTACAATGATCGAAAAAGCTAAAAAGCAGGAAATCATCAACAAGTTCAAGCGATCAGACAACGACAGCGGATCTTGCGAAGTTCAGATCGCCATCCTCAGCGAACGAATCAACACGCTGACCGAACACATGCGCTCCCACAAAAAGGATTATTCCACCCGCCGCGGTTTGCTGGCTATGGTTAGTCGCCGCCGCCGTCTGCTGGACTATCTGAAGAAGACGGAACCCCAACGCTACATCGACATCATTCAGGCGTTGAACATTCGTAAGTAAATCAAGCGTAAAAGTCTATCGGACATTTCCGATAGACTTTTTTGCGTATCAGGCGAGCGGCTTTAGGTCGTTCGCCTTAAAGCGGAAACAAGAGGGAGGGAAGAGAGTCAGTTTTTTATGTCGGCAGGTTGTTGGAGGTTGAAAATATAAGCCGTTAGCTATTAGCTGTTAGCTATTAGCTTGGGCGCTAGTAGTTCTTAGCGTTAACTTTTCAAGCTGGAAGCTAAAAACATAAAGCTAGAAGCTAGAGGCTAGAAGCTAAAAGCTTTCTCACAACGATTTTCTCTTGACGGATTATCTGGGAGCAATTTATCAGACCGCTAAACGTACACTCGGTATTTTCGTATATTTAGAAGTTTTTTAGGAAAAGATTTTTTAGTAGTTAGTTTTTAAGAAAGAAATTGAAGGCTAGTAAATGAAACAAAGAGTAGAAAAACAAATCGGAAAAGAGATTCTCTGGTTTGAAACCGGAGAGTTGGCAAAGCAGGCGGCTGGCGCGTGCTTGTGTGGATATGGCGATTCGAGCGTTATCGCAACCGTTACGATTGCAGACGCCAAAGAAGGGCAGGATTTCTTCCCCCTGACGTGCGACTATCGCGAACGTTCAGCAGCGGCTGGCAAGTTCCCCGGTGGATTTATCAAGCGAGAAGGCAAGCCGAGCCTGAAAGAAACGCTTACCGCTCGACTCATGGACCGCCCGATTCGCCCCCTGTTCCCGGACGGATACTGCAACGAAATCCAGATTCAGTCGTTCGCGTTGTCGTCTGACCGTCAGCACGACACCGACGTTTTGGCGATGAACGGTTCCTCGATGGCTCTGTGCCTGTCGCCGGCGCCGTTTATCGGACCGATCAGCGCGGTTCGTTTGGCTCGCATTAACGGCGAGTTGGTTCCCTTCCCGTCTCAGGAAGAACTGGAAGAAAGCGATCTCGACCTGGTTATTTCCGGGTCGGACGAGTCGATTGTCATGATCGAAGGTTTCGCTCGCGAAATGCCGGAAGCGGAAATGCTCGAATGCGTTCTGACGGCTCACAAGTACATCAAGGAAATCAACGCTCTGCAAAAAGAGATGATTGACCTCGTCAAGCCGGTCAAGGCGGAATACACGCCCGTTCCGGACTGCACAGAAGTTTACGAAAAGATCAAGGCGGACTTCTACGACAAGCTGGCGGAAGTCAAGCACATGGAAGGCAAACTGGCGCGCGCTACGGCTGTTGACGAAGTCAAAGAAGCGGCAAAAGCCTCTGTCATTCCGGATCCGGAAGCGGAAGACGCCGTTTCAGAACTCGTATTCAATCTGGCGTGGGAAAAGCTGGAACAGCGCGTTGTTCGCGACTTCGTTCTGGCTGGCAAACGCATTGACGGCCGCGGTCTGGAAGACATCCGTCCGCTGGAATGCCGCGTTGGCGTTCTGCCCCGAGTTCACGGATCCGCCGTTTTTCAGCGCGGCGAAACCCAGGCGCTCATTACCGTTACCCTCGGCACCGCTCGAGACGATCAGCGCGTTGACGGTCTGTTTGAAGAGTATTCCAAAAAGTTCATGCTGGACTACAACTTCCCGCCGTTTGCCGTTGGCGAATGCAAGCCCCTGCGCGGTCCTGGACGCCGCGAATACGGTCACGGCGCGCTGGCTGAACGATCCGTTCGCCCCGTCGTTCCGGACAACGAAGTGTTCCCGTATACGATTCGCGTTATTTCCGACATCATGGAAAGCAACGGTTCCAGCTCCATGGCGTCCGTTTGCGGCGCGACGCTGGGCTTGATGGACGCAGGCGTTCCGATTTCCAACCCGGTAGCCGGCATTTCCATCGGTTTGGTGAAAGAGTCGAACGATAACTGGCAGCTCATGACCGACATCATC
Organism: Thermoguttaceae bacterium; assembly: GCA_045603865.1. GTDB lineage: Bacteria > Planctomycetota > Planctomycetia > Pirellulales > Thermoguttaceae > RUG11551. The sequence goes on along the minus strand of JAZUMX010000831.1, from coordinate 22 downwards.
GGCGACGAAGACCACTTCTGCG
>JAZUMX010000830.1:0-6753 GCA_045603865.1 Thermoguttaceae bacterium | reverse complement strand
TCGTGCGTTATAATTCTATTTGTGTCGTTTTGAATCCAACGCCTAAAGGCGTGAGCTACGATATTTAATATTTGATTGTTCTCACAGCTGAAGCTGTGAGGAACAAACGCCTAAAGGCGTTGATTATGTTCAATTATAAATCTTTCCTTTTTTCGCACACCCCAAGATTGAACGCACTATACCCATGATACTCAAGCCGTATTCTATCGTTCTTCTGACAGCCGCGTTTTGGGCGCTGGGATTGAATTGTGTAACGTTTTCACAGCAGAACGCGACCGAAACGTCTAAGCCGATTTCTTTTTCATGGTCAGACGGAACAGAGCGGCTGATTTTTTCTCGAGGTTACGCCCCACGAATTTGCCGGCTGGCGGACGGACGGATTCTGGCGGGAATAGAAACCGGCGGCGGAATCAAGACGCTTGCCAGTTCCGACAACGGCAAAACGTGGACGGAACCCGTTCAGGCATCGTTTCGTCCGGACAAACGCTGCGCCAACGTCAATTTTTATCGCGACGGCAAAACGCTGTATCTCGCCTATCGCGCCATCGGGAACGAGTCGAAAGGGTTTTATACGTCGCTTCAAGTCAGCGTTTCGCATGACGAAGGGCAAACCTGGACGCATCATTCCACCGTTGCTCAATACTGGGAATCCCGCGGCGGCGTTTGGGAACCGTATCTGGGAACGCTCAACGGGAAGCTCACCTGCTTCTACGCCAACGATGCTGCGTCTGTTATGCATTCTAATTATCAGAATATAGAGTACAAAGTCTGGGACGGCTCCCAATGGACGAACAGAACCATCGTCTCCGACGGGAACAAACACCGTTCCCGCGACGGCATGCCCGTCTGGACGCAGCTGAAAAACGGGGAATACGTCTGCGTTATCGAAGGAACGCAAAACGCCAAAGATGGATTCCCGTTTGTTATCAATCTGATTTACTCTACAGACGGGAAAAGCTGGTCAGAGCCGGTTGAGATCTATCGCCCGACTACGAAGGAGTCCAAGGCGTCCGCGCCGGGCGTTGTCGAACTGCCCAACGGTCAGCTGGTCGTCAGTTTCCAGACGGACGAGGACTCCCCCGTCAAAGGCGACAGAACAAGCGTCATGAAAACGATTCTTTCAGACGGAACAGACGTTAAGAATTTGTCACGCAGCAGCTTCACGCCGTCGCAGAGCGTCTTCGGCTCTCAGGACGTCAACTCCGTCTGGTCGGGAATCAGCTTCTTCGACGGAACCCTCTACGCCGCAGCAGGAACCCGTTACGGCGCGAACATGAAATTCATTGAACTGCCTGTTCAGTCGTTATCCGCCTCCGTCTCGGCTGATTGACTCTGTTTCAGATGCAGTCTTGCCAAATCCTCTAACGTTTGCAAAACGCAGTGATTATATTCCTCTGGCTTCTCAACCGCCAAGAGACGATAAATCTTTAACGCCTCGTTATAATTTTCCTCGGCTTGAGAATATCTGTTTGTTTTGGCATACAAATCGCCCAAATTTAGATGAACAAAAGCAGTATTGGTTTTATCCTGTAAAGCCGTAAGAATTATAAAATATCTTTTGGCGCCTATTGTAAAAATATCAAAAAGGAATACAATCTAAAAATAATTCGTCAAATACAACCAATCCTTAAACCCCACAACGCCATGTCATCAACCACTACCGATAAAAGCTACACGGATCTTCTTTATCATTTTACAAAAAACAACAATGGCGTTCCCATTTATCCGTATGTTGCAGCCGTAACGGGTCATAGGAGCTTTGCTCAACCTGGAGAAGCAGAAGGAATCCCAGGGTTTACAGAACAGGATATTAAAAAAGCATTCATATCACAGCTTCGTCCTATGGCAGAACTTTGGCGAAAATCCTGCGGTAATGCGAATGCTCCCTTCATTTTGTTGACCGGCATGGCAGATGGAGCAGACCAGATTGCTGCCGATGCAGCGACAGAACTCGTAGAACATGAGCCTGAGTTAAACATTAAAATCGTTGCCGTTCTGCCGATGCCAGAGGACGTCTACATTAAAACGATAGAAAACCAAAAGAGATTCACTGACCTGTTGGAAAAGGCTATTTATAAAATTGTCATTCCATGGGCTAACGACAACATTGGGCATGAATCAGAACTGGCGCGAATCTGTAACGAAACCGAATTTCGACGACAAAAACAATACGTTTTGCAGAGTCGTTTTCTGGCATTGCATTCTCACGTCCTTTTTGCTTTTTGGGACGGAATTCCTTCAACGCAGAACAAGGGAGGAACCGCCGATACGGTATTCTTCAAGCTCAATAATAAAATCGTCGATGATAATGAAACTCAACAACAGGGCGATATATTGACGTTTAGCCCTGTTGGTCCCGTTGTTCATCTGCTTATTCCCAGAGATGACGCAAACGGAGACAATCTTGCTTTTTCACTCGATGAAAATTTGGACATGTCGTCTATTCCTGTTTTATACTGGACAAGAGATAAAAAAAGAAAACTTGAATATACGCTTGAATTCAATAAATGGAAAAAAGCAAGAGCGCAAGCCAAAAAACAAGCCGCCTCAGACGGTAATTCGGAAGCAGACGATGCTAAACATTTGATTGAATTGAAATATAGCCAATGGTTTAACAATTGCGATCCGCTGGTTGCAATTTCAAAACTTGATTTTCGCAAAGACTTGATGAATTCTGAACTCCTATGCAAAACAGCTGTTGCAGACCAAAAAGATATCAAGGACGTTTTGACCAAGATTGGAACTATAAATCATTTCAGCGTTCATCAATTCCGTCCTAGATCATGTATTACGTTATTCTTGTATTATGTCTGGAAATTCATTTGTGAGAAAATATTTAATAGAATTCGCAAGAGACAAATCAATTGTGATACTTTTTTAAAAAAATGCAAAACGGAATCTTACAATTGGTTGTTTGGCATTTATGATGATCAGGACTACCTGATACCACAAAATGCTTCAGGTAACGAAGTTAAATTTTCCAATCTTTTTGGCGAGTTGCGTCCGTGGGAAGACCGTAACACTCGATTATTGGTTGAACATTATGTCCTTGCAGATCAAATGGCAATGAAATATCAAACAGAAAAAATGTTCATATTAATATTTTATTCTTGCTTTTTTAGTCTGCTTTCCGCCATCATTTTTTGTTTATCCTTTTATGATTGGGGAACAGTTCTGAAGTCGATTATCATTTCGATAAACGGTTCGGAACAGTCGTTGATGCAAATTTCAGGTTCTTTGTTTTCTCCCTCCTTCTTTTTTCTTATTTTCTCATTATTGCTGTGTTATGTTTTTTGCATTATCTTTTTGAATAAAAGACAATATCTCCATGATCGTTATCACCGATTTCGCGCCCTGGCAGAAACTCTGCGTATTCAGATTTTTTGGCGTATTTCTGGAATTGACGACAGCGTATCTGCTTACTATCGTTCTCATCAAATTCAGGAAGCAGAATGGATTCGAGCCGTAATCTATGGTTTGGACGCAATCCTGACTCCGCCAAAAGATTCTGGTTTTAATGCATCACAAGAAGAACGAATTCAATTTACAATAGATAATTGGGTGACAATGCATAGAAATTACTTCTTCACAAAAGAGATGATAAATAAAAAAGTGGAAAATCAAAAGGAAGGGAAAACCCTATATTCTCATCCGTATGCACAGTTCATTCCTTCACTGTTCATTTTGGCTTTGCCTGTTATTAATAATATCGCTAATGAATTATGGCTTTATTTCAGGCTGGATCAATATATAAATAATATATACTTTGTAACGATAGGTCTGTTAGTAGTATATGCAATTTTCAGGATAAATGCCAGACGGGCATTAAAGGCAGAAACGATTATTCATTTTGAACAGATACTCATTCCATTTGAACGAGCAGCGTTATTACTTAATAGTCCGCGACCTGTTGAAGAACAAAAAATGATTATACGTCAACTGGGAATGCAGACAATTTCAGAAAATAGTAATTGGCTGCTTACAAATGGCAAACAGGAGTTGACTCAGCCGCCATTAACGACGCCGCAGATTCGTTAACCATTCCGTTTCTTCGCCAGTCAACGCGCTGCGTCCTGTTTGACATTCAATTGGGACGCAGCCCGCTGTAAAACGAACATGAAGTTCGGCGAACTGCCGGTTCAGTCTTTTACGATGTGATAACCCAGAGCGTAAACCGCCTTGAGCGTTTCCATCGCGGTGTCGCGATCGTACTTCTTTTCGCTTTCCGGCAAGTCGGCGTACGGAATCAGGCAGGGATGCAGCTTCTTCGCGTCGTCCCGCTGCGGGCCGTAAGTCCAGCCGTCGTTGAGACGGTTTTGCGCCCAGTGGTCGTGAGCATTCTCCGCCAGCTTCTCCGTCAATTCGTCAATCTCCGGCGGCAAAACCACCTTGGACGCGTCAATCGGCTTGGGGATGTAATTTTCTGTCATAGTTGAATTCCTCTATCTGTTGGTATTGGATATAAAATACTTAACGATCATTATAAATCTAATAACGATAATGTCAAGTCATCTTCATGTTTTGAGGAACCGCTTTTTGCTTCTAATGGAAATCCATTGTCTGCAGCAGTCGCTCTCTTTTTTCCTGATAATAATAACGTATTTAAATTTGAAAAGTAACAGGGAATGATAAAAAATTATTTAAAAACTTGAAAAGAGCCCCACTTTTCAGCAACCGATTGACTTGACTATTCAGGATTATTTTTCTAAAAAAGTTTTGGAACCTATTGAAAAAATTTGATTTATGAATACAATCTAATATAATAAATCGTTAAATATTGCTAAAAATCAACATACAGGAGAAACGCCATGTCTACGAACGCTGTCGATAATAGTTTTACCTCTCTGCTTTATCATTTAACAAATAACAACGATAAAGTCCCTATCTATCCATATATTACAGCCATAACCGGACACAGACGTTTTAACCAATATGCGCCCCAAAAGCAATCGGGACAAGAAGAACCATCAAGTCAAGAAGAACCGTCGGGGCAAGAAGAGCCATCCTGTCAAGGAGAGCAGTCCGGTCAAGAAGAGCAGTCTGATCAATCCAAAAAAATCCCTGCTTTTACAGAAACGGAGATTAAAGAAGCGTTTACGTCTCAGTTTCTCCCATTGGCTGAATTATGGCGTAAATCCTGCGGCAAGGCAAATGCGCCCTTCATTCTGTTGACGGGCATGGCTGACGGCGCTGACATGCTCGCCGCTGAAGCGGCTTGGGATCTCGGGGAACGCAATCCTGAGTTGAACATTAAAATTGTCGCCGTTCTGCCAATGCCAGAAAAGTTGTTTCTCACCACGGTCGAAGACAAAGGCAGATACTTTAAATTGCTGGAAAAGGTCAGTTTTAAATTTGACCTGCCATTAACAGACGACAATCAAAAACATGAACCTGAAATGTGGGGCGACAGTGAAGAGGCTAAGCGTCGACGACAGGATCAGTTCGCTAAATTGGGTCTGTTTTTGGCAGTACACTCTCATGTTCTGTTTGCCCTTTGGGATGGGGTTCCTCCATCAACTGAACTTAAGGGAGGAACTGCGGATACGGTTTTCTTAAAGCTCAACGGCGTTACAGAAATCCAATATTCAAAAAACCAATATATAGAAACGCAGAATTCAGAAGCTCAGGAGTCAGAAAATCCAAATCAGGGCGATTTATTGACGTTTAGTTCTGTTGGACCGGTAATTCATCTGCTCATTCCTCGTGACAACGACGACAATCGCGCTTTTGAACTCGATAACAGCCAGGATATGTCTTCGATTCCTGTTTTATACTGGACGAGAGATAAAAAAAGGGAACTTGAAAACAAGCTTAAAGAACAGAATTCCTCAGACGCTAATGCGGAAGCCGATCAGACTCAACCGCTGCTTGAATCGGAATATGACAAATGGTTTAGCAATTGCGATCCGCTTGTTAAAATTTCAAAATTTAACTTTCGCAATGACCTGTTGAATTCGGACCTCCGTTGCAAAACAGCCATTGCAGAACAAAAAGAAATCAAGGAAGTTTTGACTAAAATTGGAGCTTTGAATCTCTTCAGCGTCCATCAGTTCCGTCGCAGATCATGGATTGTGAAATTCATTTATTTCGTATGGAAACTCTTTTGCGAGAACATTGTCAATCGATTCCTCAAGAAAAAAATCACATTTGATTCCTTTTATAAAAGATGCAAAACGGAATCATACAAAGACCTGTTTGAACTTCACGACGATCAGGCCGACCAATCGTCTCAAAAGGCGTCAAAAGACGAGGAATTGTTTTCCAACGTTTTGGGCGAGCTGCGACCGTGGGAAAACGGCATCACTCGCTTATTGGTCGAACATTATGTAATTGCAGATCAAATGGCGTTGAAATACCAGAAATATTCTTCGAGAATATCCTTGTTATATTCGATTGTTTTTGCTGTCTTATCCTTTGTTATAGGAATGCTGGCTACATTCTGGAGCATCCGAATTTACGGCTGGGCTCAACAACCAGAGTCGCATTTCCATTTTGTTTGGACTTTCTTCGGAACGGCGAATCCGTTCGCGATTTGGTGTCTGCCTATATCATCATGGTCTTACATTGTCTTGTCGTTTTTTTTGGTCATACTATACACTGTTGCCAGATGTCTGAAATACCACTATCGATATCATCGATTCCGCGCTGTTGCAGAAGCGCTGAGAATCCAGATATTCTGGCGTATTGCTGGAATGAACGATTGCGTTTCCGGATACTACCGTTCCCATCAAATTCCAGAAACAGAATGGATTC
>JAZUMX010000829.1:0-4379 GCA_045603865.1 Thermoguttaceae bacterium | reverse complement strand
AGCAGCGGCAATAAAAAGGGATACATCAAAAACGGAGACGGAACGCTTGTTCTCAACGGCGGCTTGGCAGCTCCGATGACCGTCAACGCAGGCGTTTTTGAACTTACCGACGATGCGTTTGAAAACGTTACTGGAAAAATTACAGTTGGCGCTAACGGAACGCTGGAATTAAACGTTGCCGAAGGCGCTAAAACGCTGACGCTTCCTGCTCAAGATGCAATTTTCAGCGCTGGCAAGGTTATTAAAACCGGCGACGGAGAATTGAAAATTGACGCTGTCCAAGGAGCGATCGACGCTGAAAGTCTGGTTGTTTCTTCTGGTCGTCTGGATATGAAAGAGTATTTCAAAGGTCAATTGGAAGTTAAAAGCGGGGCAACGTTCTCGCCGGGCAATTCCGTTGGATCTTTAACGATAGGCGAAAGCGCTTACGGCGGCGGGTTTATTCTCAACGAAGATGGAGCGAAACTGTTGATGGAAATCGGCGGGGAAGACGCCAGTCAGAACGACTCTTTAATTGTCAATGGAGATATAACGTTAGGAAATAACTCGATAATTGAACTGGTTTTGGCGGACAACAGCGCATTAAAGGGCGGCGATACGTTCACCGCTATTTTACATGCGAATAACAGCGCCGACCTTGCCGATGACTTTATTGACAATTACGTCCGCTCTTACTATTTCACCGGTTTGGAATACAGCCCGATGGGCGATGGAACGTACGCTATCACCGGTTATCTTGACCCCAACGCCGTTCCGGAACAGTCGACCTGGGCGCTGTTGTTACTCGGCGCCGCGGGTTTGCTGTACTGGCGGAAAAGAAAGTAATTCGTAATAACGCAAGCGTGACGATTTTGGAGTGCGACGGCTTGCCGTCGCTTTTCCAAGAAAAGAGTTGAGAACAACAAATAAAGTAGTTCGTGCAAATAACGTGCGAACTACTTTTCTTTTTCCTTCGACTGTTTTATCTGATTTAGATAATTCTTCTCTCGTTATCGGCACGAATAAATATTATCATCGTTCGCGGCGGTTCTGGTAATGAAGGCGACGGCAAGCCGTCGCACTCCATATTCCCCCCTATTCCAATTTTCTCTCGAATTCTATATAATCTTAAGATAGATATTACTTACCACTAACCACTTAATACCTGCCATGCACTACCCCAAACTCCCTGCGGCTTTTGCCGTTATACTCAACGCGCTGTTGTTTTCCCTCGTTCAAGCAGAGCCGAATCCGAACGACGTCATTTTCCAAATCGGGACGCCGGACGCATGTTCCGCCGAGTTCCTCAACAAGCCGGACTGGAAAGCGTTCGCCGACAAAGTCCCGGATAAATCCCAGCCCGTCCCATTCTTGCATTTTACGGTCGGGAAAGACGAGGACGCCGTCTGGACGCCGTGGCACTGGTCGACTCACGAGGCGAAAGCCGGGTTCCGGCAGTTTACCGCTGAAATCGAGTTCACCGTCAATCGGGACTACAATCAGAATCTGTACCTGATCATCGGCGTTTGTCACGGTCTGGAGCCGTCGGAAGTCGTCGTCGAAACCAACGGGACGCCGTCGCCGGTTATCCGGTCGGTCAAGTTCCCCAAGTTTGAAAACCCGTGGGAACAGTTTACGCGAGTCGGGACGTATCAGAACGACGTCGTCGTCATTCCCGCCGGGGCGGTGAAGAAGGGCGTCAATACGATTTCTGTCACGCTTCGCGACGGCAGTCTGATTTTTTACGATTACGTCTGTCTGAGAGAAAAGGCGCAGCCGCTGGATCAAAAGGGGGTTGAACCGCTTCTGACGCAGTTTCGACGCGCCGGAATGCCGGAAGAGATTCTCTTTGTACTCCGCAAGCCCAGTTACGACGCCCACTGGTACGCCAACATCGGCTATTACGGCGACAACGTCTGCCGGTTGCCGTTCCCGATGAACTCCGGCGGGGCGATTTGCATTTACAACGTCGAAACGAAACAGGTCAGAACCATTTTCTCCGATCCCGGGGGGAACATTCGCGACCCGCAAATTCATTACGACGGGAAAAAAGTCCTCTTTTCCTATTTGCCGTCCGGGAAAAAGCATTACAGTCTGTACGAAATCAACATTGACGGAACGGGATTAAAGCAGATAACAGGACAGGGGGAAGATGCCCCGCTGACGCTGCCGGACGGTGTGACGCCGTCAACGTCGCCTGAACACAGATCGACCGCCGCCAGCCGCGGCAGCGACCGCGATTTCGCGCCCCCAGGCTGGGACGACTACGAGCCGACGTATCTGCCGGACGATTCGATTATCTTCTGTTCCACCCGCGCCAAACGCTGGGTCAACTGCTGGCTGACGCAAGTCGGGACGATTCACAAATGTAACGCCGACGGCTCCAATATTCGCCCGCTGTCGTGCAACGTCGAGCAGGACAACACGCCCTGGGTTCTTCCCAACGGGCAGGTGATTTATATGCGGTGGGAATACGTCGACCGGGAACAGGTTACGTACCATCACCTCTGGACGATGAACCCGGACGGAACGCGGCAGATGGTCTACTACGGCAACCAGCGGCCGTACATCACCATGCTGGCGCCGAAACCCATTCCCGGATCTGACAAAGTCGTCTGTATTTACTCGCCCGGACACGGCAGACGCGAGCATTACGGCCCCATTACGATTGTCGATCCGCGTCTGGGTCCGGACTCCCCTCTGGGCGCCAAAACGATTACGCAGTCCAGCAACTACGCCGACCCCTGGGCGTTTTCCGAGGACATGTTCATGGCGGCGTCATACGATAAAATCGTGCTGATCAACGGAGCAGGGCGGGCAGAAACCATCTTCACGCTTCCCCCGGATCTGTTCAAGGGAAACGACCCGGCTGACCAGTCCAACCAGGGCTATGCGGCTAACAACCGCTTGCCGTCGACAAGTCACACAGAACAGTCGTTCTGGATTTCCGAACCCCGACCGATCATGCCCCGTCAGCGGGAACGCGTTATTTCAGACCAGACCGACCCGAACGCCCAATGGGGTTCGCTGGCGCTGGCGAATATTTATCGCGGACGCAAAATGAAAGACGTCCCGCCGGGAACCGTTACACATTTGCTGATTTACGAAACGCTGCCCAAGCCGATTCATTATTCCGGCGGCATGGAGCAGATGTCGTCTTTCGGGACGTTTACGCTTGAGCGTCTTTACGGCTCTGTGCCCGTTACGCCGGAAGGATCCGCCTACTTCAACCTGCCGCCCAACAGAGCGTTCCTCTTCCTCGCGATGGACAAAGACGGTCATTGCGTTAAACGCATGCACTCGTTTACGTCCGTCATGCCGGGCGAGCGCACCGCATGCATCGGCTGTCACGAAGAGAGAACGGAAACGCCCAACGCCGACGACCGGGATCGGCTTTTCCGCCTGATGAGAAGCGCGCCGGTCAACCCTGAACCCGTCGCAGGCTATCCCGATATTTTCTCTTTCCCCCGCGACATTCAGCCCATTCTCGACAAATACTGTCTGGAATGTCATAACCCGGATCGGGAAGAAGGGGGATTCAACGCATCCGGACACTGGAACCCGGTTTATACGTTCAGCTACATGCAGATGTCGTGGCGAAAAATGTTCGGCGACAACCGCAACCGACCCAGAAGCAACTTCGACCCGTACGAGATCGGAACGGGGTCCAGTACGCTATTGAAGATGATCGAAGAACATCATCAAGGCGTCAACATGGACGAGAAAGACGTGAAGATGATTCGCCTTTGGCTGGACGCTGGCGCGAACTACGCCGGGACGTACGCCGCCAACGCCTCCGGCGGACTGGGATACTACATGCAAAACAGAAACGTCCGCAACGACCGCGACTGGCAGGAAACGAAAGCCATGGACGAGGCGATTACCCGCCGCTGCGATCCGTGTCACTGTCCAACGCCCAAAGACCGGCAGATCGGGACGTATAAACTGTATACGGACTATAAAGTCGACCATTTCCCGCCTCATCAGAAAAACATGTTTGTCGCCCATACGCTGACCGAGGACGGCGGGCGGTTCAACCGTCACGTTATTTTCGACCTGTCGTATCCGGAACAGTCCAAAGCCCTCCGCGGTCCGCTGTCGAAGTCCGCCGGCGGATTAGGAACGTGTGAAGCGAAGACTGGAAAAGTCGTATTCAAAGATACGTCCGACCCGGACTACCAGACAATTCTCAAGGGAATCGAACGCGGACGGCGTTACATTTTGGAAGAGGACAACCGATTCAGCATGTGGGATCCGTCGCCCAACAACGGCAAAGACTGCCCAAAACGATTCGTTCCCCGCTGGGCATACATTAGAGAGATGATTCGATACGGAATCCTGCCCGTCGACGCCGACCCGAACGCCTCGTACAACCCCTCCGAACTCGTCCGACTGTATTT
>JAZUMX010000828.1:0-27845 GCA_045603865.1 Thermoguttaceae bacterium | reverse complement strand
TTCTTGTCAGCAAAAGCATCTGTGCTTTTACGCTGTTGCACATTCCCCACGAAGAAGGGGCTTCTACAACAGTTCTTGGCCATTAATAGATTGTTTGACTAGTTGCACATACCCCACAAAGAAGGGGCAAGACTAATTCGTAATTAGGAATTTGTAATTCGTAATTACGCAAGCGTAGCGCGAATTGTTTACGCTATTCTGAACAATCAACCACGGTGCAGTGCGAAGCGCAATTACACATTCCGAATTACGCATTACGCATTTAATCTGACGTTTACCAAGTTGCGAAAGAACATTTTTTGACGCCGGGACGTTGAATGTACAGCATTCGGCGCTCGGTTCGAGAAGAACTTGTCATATCTCTCCTTTTAATTTATATAAAAATGAGAAATGAAATTCAAGCCCCCCGGAGGAAATATTTTCTCCCTCCTTATACAGATAACGTAATGAATGAGTGGAAAGTTACAAATAATTTGCGAATATAAGCCTTTTTCTTATTCCCTCCATGTTGCAAATCATATCATCATGGAATAAAATATATTAAATTCGGATAACGATTAGAAAAGATTCGAGATATTCAATAAATTTTTGTTATAATCCGGGCGTTAATCCCGTATTATTTAGTAAGAGGAAATATAATCGTTCTTCGTCGATTTCAACAATTAAAGGACATTTCAAACTATGTATCAAACAGAAAAAAACGAGCGCGGCGTTTTTTGGGCGGCTTATTTCAACACGGCTGTGAACAACGTTCAGGCGATTCTTCAATTCGCCGGGAAAAACGTTCAGCTTGAGGAACTGTCAAATCAGGAGTTCAAGCTTTCAGCAAATGGAACTGACAGCGAAGAAGATCGTAAATGGGCAACCGAAACCTGTCCAGCGATTCAAACGTTGAAAATGACAGGCGATGAAGTTAACTTGACAGAACAAATTCGAGTCATGAAAACGCTGTCCAAGCATCTTCCTTTTATGAAGAGAATCACAACTTGCGTTCAGAACGGCGTTCGCAAAAATGGCGAAGTCCAAAAAGCGGGTGAGGAGATGACGCCGCAGAAGTATGCTGAAATTCTTATTGGATACCTGGATTATCTTTACGAGCTGCGTAATTATTTCACGCACTATAAACACACTCCCGCCTCCAAGGGGAATATGCAGTCTTTTTATTTGGAGATTCTCTTTAAAGCCAACGTTGGAACGACCAAAGAACGCTTCTATCTGGAAGACAAGATTGCCAAGGACGACAGTCGATACAATAATTATTTAAAATTCAAGGACTTAGAAACGGTCAGGAACAAGAGCGGAAACGCCAAAATGGGCAAAGACGGCAAACCTCAAAAGCAGCCCAAGCTCAACGAGGATTTCCTGTTTAATCTTTGGGAGCCGGATCCAACCACGCCCAAAGGCAAAATCAATCCGTATCGCGAACTGACAACGCAGGGACTGGCGTTTTTCCTGTGCCTGTTTTTGGAAAAGAAGTCTGCCAATATGCTTTTGGACTCTGCCGGCATTGAAAATGGAGCAGACGAGTTGATAAAAGATTTTGGCTTCGACGATATTTCAGATGACGACCGAACGCTGTTAAAGCGCGTTTTCACGATAACCTGCGCCAAGCTGCCTCGCACTCGCCTGGAAAGCGAAGACCTGACAAGCGCCCAGACTCTCGGTCTGGACGTTATGAGCTATCTGCATAAATGTCCGAATGATCTTTATAAATTGCTTTCGCCTGAAGATCAGCATAAATTCCAAACGCTTTCTGAAGAGCAGGGAACGGAAACGCTGCTGAAACGTTACGGCGACCGTTTCCCATATCTGGCTCTGAACGTTCTGGACAGATTGGAGTGTTTCGATTCTCTGCGATTCTGCATTGACATGGGAACATTCTATTTCCGTTGTCATTCTCGAGTTCAGATTGACGGCTCTCGCATGGAAAACCGCCGATTAAAGAAGAAGCTGACGTGTTTCACCCGCCGTCAGGATGCGATTGATTTTTATCAAACCGAACGCGCGGCGGAAAACACGCTCTATCAAACGGACAATCTTGTTCCGGCTCCGAAGACGTATCGAACCGACATGCTCCCGCAGTACGACCTCGGTCGCGGTCGGAAACAGGAAAAACGGATTGGAATTGCTCTGAAATCGTTAGACGACAGCCGACCGATGTTCAATCAGCCGACGCTGGATCCCGCTGGTAAAGAGAAGCCGAAGACGTACAAGCCTGACGCATGGCTGTCCACGTATGAACTGGCGCCAGCGCTGTTTTTGTCGTTGCATGGGAAAGGCGGCGACGTTGAAAAGCGAATTGAGGAATACATTCGCTCCTGGAAGGGGTTTGCAGAATGGATGTCCAAGGCGTCAAAAGAACAACTCAAAGAATTGCGTTACAATCCCGCCAAGGAGACGCGTTCCACTTTTGAATCCCGCTTTGAAAAGCAGTTCGGTTTGTCGGTAAACGATATTCCGGACGAATTCCGCTATTATCTTGTCAACGGCAAGATCAAGCCGATTTATTTGCGATTTCAAAGAGGCAGCGCAGTTCCAATAACGATGGACGAAGCCGCTCAAATTTGGCTTTATAATGAATGCGACAAGACCCGATCGACAATTCAAAAATTTGATAATGAGCAAAACTATGATTTTAAGCTCGGCAAAGGCAAGCAGCGCCGGTATACATCCGGAAACATCGCCTTATGGCTTGCACACGATTTTATGCGCTTCCAGAAAGCCAGCGACAATCCTCAAGAGGGGTTTGGAAAACTGAAATCGTCTCCAGACTTCAACGTCCTCCAGTCGTCTCTGGCGCTGTTCAACAGTCGAAAAGACAGTCTGAAAGAGATTTTGAAAAATGCTCGACTGATTTATAACCAATCCGGCAATCACCCGTTTTTGGAAGACGTAATTAATCGCAGCGGGGCGTTGTCGTCAATTGAAGGATTCTTCAAAGCCTACCTGGATGAACGATTGGAGTGGCTAAGCAATGCCGCTGGACGGGACGTTTATCAGCTTCGCAAGCTGTACAAACGCGGAGACAAGAAACGCAGCCCCGCCAAAGGCCTTCCCCCTGCTAACGTTTATTTGGGCGAAATGGCAAAGCAGTTTCTGAACGAGTCCGTCTGCTTGCCGCGCGGTCTGTTTGACGACCTTGTTCGTTCAACGCTCAAGGAGCTCTATCCGGAACAGTACGCCAAAGACGTCCCGGACGGTCAGCGAGCCAATTTCACCTGGCTGATGCAAAAACATCTGAAATGGTCTGGCGATGATCAGCAATGGTTCTATAAAGACCTTAAACAGTCGATGACGGCAGAAGATTTCAAAAAGCTGTTTGAATTAATGGGAACAACGGATGTTCGTTACGACAATGAGGGCAAGAAAAAGCTCAATGAGGTTCTTGTCAAGCATAGACAAATGTTGATAGGTAAACTTGAAAGAGCAAAAAAAGAGCTTAAGAAAGCAGATTATGAACTTAAGAAAGTTGAAAATGAACTTAAGAAAGTTGAAATTGATTATGAAAGTGACGAAAATTTCCTGAAATTGAAAATCGCTAAAATGAAAAAATCGCAGGTGTTGAGGAAGTTGCAAGAGTCATATGAGCGTATAGACGAAGACGACCAAATGTATCGCCGCTTGCTCAATCGCCTTCGCGATGTCTGGAAGAACATTCGAATGTCCGGCATTCAGGACGTTGTACTTCGCGACTCGGTTTGGCAGCTGTTGGGATTGCCGGAAAAGTCTGTGCGTCTGTGCGACGTCAAGCCGGAATTCGACCTGCAAGAACAGCGCAAGATACGCGGCGAAGCTGCAGACGGCAGCATTTCCAACGATGCAATTCTTAATAGGACGCATGAGTTGGAGAACAACGTCGTGCTTCCCAAGGGTCTGGGAACAATCAAGCTGACCGGAAAGATGAAGCTCAAGAATTTTGGAAACTTCTATCGCATGCTTTCCGATCCCAAACTGCGTTCGTTCCTTTGCCTGTACAAACAGTTTGGATTTACAGACGTTGACTATTCGTATCTCGATCTTCAGGAGTTTGATTTCTACGATCGCAAGCTGCGTCCGGCTGTTTTCGATATGGTTCATCAGCTTGAGGCGGCTGTATTGGAAAAATTTCAGGATTTGCCGATGAAGTATAACAAGTTCGTTGATTTTTGGACAATTGCAGGTAAAGCAAACGGCGGGTATATTTTCACTCAATTATTGTTGACGTCAATTCGCAACGCCGTTTCGCACCAGTACTATCCGGAATACTGCGTTCCGTCAGATTGGACAAATCAGAAGGATATCGACACGTACTCGCCGCTGTTCAACGATCAACTTTTAAGCGTCAAGGCAGAATTCCTGAAACGACGTTCTGAAGACAAAGACGCCTTGTTGTCTGAAACGATTTACGACTACGCTTATTCTCTGTTTGAAAACGCGATAGCCTTTGTCAAACAGCAGCCGTAAGGTTTGCCGTTCGTTCAGACGTACGTGAATTCGCCCCGTTTCGGATTTTTCAGAATTTTTTCAAAATTTTGTCAGAAACGGGGCGCTATCGCGTATATAGCGTATAAAGACAAATTCTTCATCGGTTAAAATCGTTTCCATTGACTTTAGACAATGATTGCAATTTTGATTACAAAAATCCTTCTTAGACCGTTTCTTTACGCTCTGCCAAACAAAGAGGAAGAATGGATTGCCCGTTATTAATACGATTTTCAGATTCGCCAATCGAGAATCAATTGCGTCAGCATGGGCATTTAGATTCTTCCTGGATTTCTCTTGCTGCCGCTCTTCTTATACGGCAGATCTTTCTGATCGGCAAATCGAAAATGAGCAATTCAAGACTGTCGAAGGTTCAGTCTGAGTTACAACAATAGACTGCGACTACGCATCCTTGGGCAATTCAATTTCTTCCGGAGGTTTACGTGGATCAGAACTCGCAACCACACGAAGATGCAATTGAGGATTCGTCTTTGAAACCATTCCCCATGTATATGCCATTACAGGCGTTCCAGGGCTAAGAAAACAGCTTATTTCTTTAGGTTCATCGCCTTCAAGGGCAATATTTAACGCGGATCTTGCCGCATTTTCTATTCCTCGCGCATCATTAAGATGGGAGAGAACATGCGGTTCAAAACGAATGTGAACGGGAAGATTAGCCGCCTTCAAAAAATCCAAAAACAACTCATGCCCTGTTTGCGTGTTACAGACAGCGTCAACAAAAAACTGGATTTTGTTTCGAGGATAATTCAGCCGGGTTTTCAATGGTTCAGCGCGAAGTCTTTCCCATTCTTCTCTCACCGCACTGGAAAATGCGTCTTGAGGCTTGTTCAGATTGGTGTATCCTAAAATAATTACGTCTGTATAACGTCCTGTACGCAGCGCCCCCAATACAGGACCGTCTGTCGATTCAAACCCCAACGCAGCGCGGATGTCTGTCATTCCATACCTGGTAAGCAAAATACGCTTTGGGGAATCGCTATATCTCAGTTCATCATCCGCAGCGTTCATAATCTGCATTATTGAACCTGCAAGCGTCTTCTTGAAAACGTCAAATTCCTCATGACGAATTGTAATTACTGCATCGAAATCGAAATACTGTGCAAGTTCTCCTGTATCCATTGACATGTTGTCAACAAAATTCCAGGTAAATACACGATGACGTTTGATGTCTCGAACGGTTTTTCGATCAAGCAGGTCGTTGTAGTCATAGAAATTCCGGATAAAACGTTCCAGCGCTCTTTTGGACAGTCCATGGGCGTCTGGTCTTTCTGAAGTAACAATCTGCGAAGCAAGGTGTTTTTCCAGTTCGCGAGGAAGGAAGTTCAGGAACAGGATGCGATAGTTGAATTTTCGGGCGGCATCGGTATAGGGCTGCGACTGCCACGGCAAAAGATTCATGTTATCGCATATTACGACGTCTGTACCGCGTTCGAGTTCCGCCGTAAAATTGGCAAGATTTTGTGCGTGATAACCATTGAGTTTTTTCACTTCAAAAACGTACCGGCCATCCACCATAAAAAAGTCGTCTGTCGAACAGACTGCAACTGACAACCCATGCGCGCGCAGATCCTCAATTATATATCGCGTCATTGACGTTTTCCCGGAACCGGAAACCGCTCTGTTGATAATGACGATTTTATGACGAATTGCTTCTGTTGTGTTTTGCATGATAATTATCTCCTTAATTTTCATCAACAACTGAATCAGAAACGCTTGTAATTCGAATGGCGTTCGCGCTATCTTCACCAGCGAGGTAAAGGTTCAGCGCGAATAGCAGGTCCGGCGTGGGATCGTCTGCATTCTTATCAAGATCTCCGAATTGAATTCGTGAACTCATGTTAATTTTGTTTTTGACAACAATATTAGTTATTCGTTCAACTTGTTTTGCCAATTCTTTTGTTATTTTCTGATGAGGTTGCAAAAGCATTTTGATTTCTTCGTTGGACGAGTTGCGAGTACGCAGCATGCCGAACAGGAGTTCCAGTTCCCATTTACTGATTGTCCACTGATTATTATATACATTATTTTTCCAGGGTTGAATATTAGAAAGTCTTTTATTTAAATATTCTAATATTGCCAGACATTCTGAATAATTGAAATTTTCAATAAAATGCTCTTCACGCCAAATCGCATACGTAAAAATACGCAAAGAATGATATGGATTATTCGCCAGGTTTGCTTTAAGACTTTCGAAAACCTTTTTTTGCCAGGGTTTAGATACATCGCCCAGCGCAAAACCAATGGCAATCCTTGGATCAATGGTTTTCAAACGGTCTGCTTTTCCGATATCATTACAAGCGTTTATATTT
The DNA here is from genome assembly GCA_045603865.1 of Thermoguttaceae bacterium. Lineage (GTDB taxonomy): Bacteria > Planctomycetota > Planctomycetia > Pirellulales > Thermoguttaceae > RUG11551. The sequence continues at coordinate 21,054 of JAZUMX010000828.1, read as the reverse complement.
GTTGCCAGTCTTTCAATCCATTGAATGCATCTTTGCGTCGTATCTTTATGCATGCAGGAAAGAATGAAAATAATTTCATCTTTGATTGGCTGCGGTATGTCGTCCTGTTGGATAAGCGAATCAAAATATACAATTATATTAGTCATTGCATTTTTGAATTCTGGAGGACACAACGCATTGTCAATCGAGCGGCTGTCTCGCCAAATCTGAATAAAAGGAAAGTATAAGGACTTGTGAATAAACCCGATAATTGAATTCAACAGATTATCGTTTATTGTTTTCAATTTTTTGGGTTCCTGATAATACAAAGGCGCAACCCTTCTTCCGACATATCCGCCATCTTTGTCCTTTTTTGAGATAAGTGACAGATAGTTTTCCTGAAAATATGAGTCGTCATTCTGATCAATAAAATTCGTTTGATTTATGAATATTGTTTCATCAACATCGTCACAATAGGCATAATTGTAACAGTTGCCATTTACGTCAAAACGCCACTTATCAATTATAGCGCCCGTTGTCCGTTTAGGCATGGGCAAATACAATTGACGATCAAGCGTCGCAGCAGCGTCTATCGTCCATTCCAATAAATCGCAGGTTTGAACGCTGTCACGTTTATGAAAGGACTGCAAGCCGTCCCAATCCATAGGCTCAGGATACTCCGGCGCGGGTGCGTTGGTTATGATTACGTTGTTAGCATTCTCCCATTTAACCCGAATTGGCGAAATGGATTCCTCTGTTGCAGGAATAAATACAAGACTATAAGGGTCGTCCGCTCCATAGGTGAATTCCATTTTCAATTTACATTCCAACTCTTTTTGAAGAGGAATTTGCGGCGACTCGAGCCTGGCGTAAAAATCAATTTCGTCTTCATTTTCGCCTAAATATAAACGAAAACGTTCAATCCCGGCTGGAAGTACAAGATTGCGGTTTAATGGTATGTCAACAGCTTGACCGCGAATCGGTTTGACTGTTGTCTTCTTGGGTACAAGATAAAAAGGTTGATAACGTCCATTTACTTTTGCCTTGATTTTAAGTTCAGGAATCTGATCGCGCCAAAGCGGAATATCGCCAGCGCGCTGCTGCATAGCGTATAGTTTGACGCCGCCGCAAACCGGGCTGTCGGAAGCGTTGATAATTCTGTCAAAATGTCCGATTTGATTGTCTTGTATTGTCTTCTTGCTGATATAATTATTGATATGCGGTTTTTGTGGACGGAGCCACTTCTGTTTTTCATCTACTGAATAAATATCATAGATTGTTTGCGAATTATCGCACGCGTTGTTATTGGGAACTATTATAGAAGGATGACGTTCCCAATAAAAACCACGCGTTTCTTTTGGCAATCGTTTGTATAATTCCGGATCAAACTTTGCTTCCAGCTTTGTAACGTACAGTTTTCCGCCGACAGTATCAGTTACGAGAACGACATAACCTTCTCTTAAAGACTGATAATCTATTATTTCGATTGCCGCGGCAACAGACCTCGGAAGCGGTTCTGCTTTGGGAAAACATGCGTTAATATTACTTCGAGTGATTTTCAATTCAAAATCATTGAGATAATCAGGCTGCAGCCAAAGCAAGACGTCGTTTTTAAATGTTTCTCTGAGCTTTTTGGCAAACGTTTGCGCCGCAAAACCAAGATATTCCGGCGTCTGATTCTTTGAAAAAAAGAGGTCCGGGGCAGAAACAGTCGTTGTATCGGGATGTAAATTGACTGCATCCGCATTGAAAAGATCAATGTCAAAAGAAGGAACTGGAGATTCCTCATTTTCCCAGCGCTGCCAAATAAACGGGTAGGGCAATTCTACACAGGGCGACGCCTCTGTTCCCGTTAAAAATGCATAGCGGGGGTATATTTGAGCAAGGTCGATGCAAACGGGAGCGTCAAAGCTCATAATCTCTTTAGGACGTGAAAACGGCATCATTCTTTGAATACGAGGCTGTTCGCCCCAGAAACGAATCTCAAATTTATCATAATCAAAAAGAACGGGTTCCTCTGCAAACAGGGACATGGATTTAGCATACATTTTACCATATTCCCGCCAATCTTGCATTGTCTTTTGACGTACGCTGAAATTTTTCATATCCATTTCAAGATCGTCGTCAAGCGATTGAAGCCAGCGCCAGGAATCGTAAATATGTCGATAGTCTTTGTGGGAAAGCAGCGTATTATTGGGGGGAAGGTTTTCCCATCGTCGAATTGATTTTGCTTCATCAGTTGTAAGCCAGGAATGAATTTGATATAGCAATTCATCAGATTCCTGGTCATGAAGATACTCAACTCGAAGCTCTAAAAGTTCAGCCAATCTTTCGGCAAAAGTTTTCAACAGGCTGTTTTCAGGCAAATCAACGGATTGATAACGCCGAACAGCCTGTAAATATGGCTTGTCTGAAAGCTTTTCTCGCACATTGCGCCCCGGACGGCGCGACAGCGCCATAAATGACGAAGAGTCAAGCTCTCGAACAGCGCGCAACGGCAAAACAGCATGATCTCGAAACAGAGATTCGTTGAGATTGCGAAATAGCCTTGTCAACGAATCTTTCGCATGAACAATTATACGCCACAAGCGATCTTTTAACGCCCATGATTTACCCGCCGGAGACAGCTTTTCCTGCTCTGCAATCTTGCGCAGCAGGGCGCTCAGCGGCTGCGGAAACGCTTCGTGAGTGCGCGGATCAAACACCGCAATGGAAGAGTACCAATGCGTCTGAGTAAGCAAATCACGAGCGCTCCCGCTTTCAGACGAGTATTTGCGATATAATTGTTCGAGCATCATTATTGAGCCTTTTTGTTATGTTTGTCAATCACCTTTTTTTCTCTTCGAGAGTCTTTGACTCCCAAACTGCATTACGGTTTGATTTGTTTGGATTAAACCAGTCGGGAATCGGAATATCTCCAGAGGCTTGAGAGGAGTTATCGACGTCTGCTCCATCAGATGCGTCAATGACTCTGCCAGCCTCTTCATTGTTGAGGTAGTTGCCCGACATCCAGATAAACTGACCATAGCCAAGTTTACAGGCGCGATCGAAATCGTCATTCAGATTAAATGAACGTCCGGCGATGCCAATGTTGAGCTGACCTCTGATTACATCAAGGCAATCAGTCATTGATTTGCCTCGAGTGTCAATGCCGCGCAGTTTGGGCATAACTTTTTGGACGAGTTGATCTTCAAAAGCAATATGCATTGCTTTTTTGAAATCGTTCTCATCCCCGCCTTTTAATAATACGGCTCGAACATCGGGATAGTTTGCCATGTAGTATTCGATAGACTGCCAAACGCGGTGAGCGATAGCGCGTCCAGTAACGCACAACGATTCGTTTATCTTTTCAATAAACGTTTTGTATGGTTTAATCTGTTCATCGCTGAATGGCGATTTACTCGAAATCCACCCGAAAAAATCGTCTCTATGGATAAGAGAACGTCTGTTACGGTTATCAAGAGGAATGAGTTCCGGGCGGCGTTCCAATACCGTTGGACGAGGGAAATGAAGGACAATTGATCTGTCAAGCGCCTTATCAGAAAGCGATTTGGTAGTTTCATCCTGGTTCATGGTTCCCGTCCACAAAACATTGCGTCCAAGGGGTAATTTATAGGAATCCATACCTGCGCCAATCTTAACGTCCAGGTTTGGAACATTGTCGCCATTCTTACCGCGGCGGTTCTCCAATTGGCTCAGAAATTCTGAAAAATAGAGTTCCGGGTGCGCGAGGTTCATTTCATCAAGCAAAATCATGCATACGGCGTCTTTCAGACCGGGATAGTCTTCTGTATAGCCTTTCTGGCTTTGAGCAAGAAGATGCAACACCGGCTGGGCGTCGAATTGGTTGTCGATGGAATTGAAGAACCCGAGCATGGATTCCTGCGAATCCCAGTTTGGCTGAACCGACACCATCTCAAAAAGCAATCCGCCGAAATGCGAATACCATCTGGGCAGTTCCGATTTTCCTGTACCGGAAACTCCAGCCAGAATCGTAAGAGGCGACCACTCCGCTGTCTTAACGGCAGTATGAAATGCTTTGAGAATGCGTTTGTTGAAGATCAAACCATTTTTCTTGCAATTGCAATAGATGTCGTCAAGCCAGTTCATTTCATCAAGTTTCCCATTGAAAACAGGAGGCGTAAACTCGCTTTTTGCAAAACGCGGCTTCTCGATCGCCTTTTTACGTTCCGCTTCCTCTTGAGTATGCTCGGTGTGAAGCCGTTTGAGTTCGGCCTTGGCTTTATTGGCTTCCGCTTCAAAAAGTTCTGCGTTGCGTTCAAAAGTATTTTTATCCGCTTGCAGCATGATGTTCTGGCGGCGAAGGTCATCCACTTCAGCGATTTCCGCTTCGTTCTGTTTCAGTCTTTGCTCAGCGTTTTCAGCGCGTTCTTTCCAGACCGCGGTCTCAGCTTCAAGCTGTTCGTAACGCTCGCGCATTTCTTCTGAAGGACAATTCGCGAGTTTTTCGCGAAGACGGCTAATCTCATCGGTTTTGGCGTTCAAATCTCTGAGAACTTCCTCTGGATCCTTATCGCCCAACTGACGTTTGAGTTGTTCAAAAGCGCCTACAAGCCTGGTTTGAATTTGCAGACTGTCGCGCAAATTGTCAAGTTGAATTTTAAGACTCTTCGTCTCGGAATCAAACGTTTTTTGTTGTTCTGCAACGCGGCGCTCATACGACTTGTCAAGCTCTGCGGTTCGCGTTTCAAAACGGTTTTTAGCCAACTCCAGATCGCGTTCTTTGCCATTCAGTTCGTCTTCTTTGTTTGACAGATCGCTCTGTTTCTTTTCGTTGGCTTCGTTCTGTTTTTTCAACTCCGTTTTTTGAGCCTGCTTTTCGGCGCCCCACTCTGTTCGCTCTTTTTGAATTTCATTCCGCACCCGAGCAGCGTCATCCTCTGCGGATTTACGGATTCTTGCAGCTTCCTCCTCGATTGATTTCCTCACTCGAGCGAATTCTTCCTCTGCCGTTTTACGCTTCACGGCGGCATCCTCTTCAGCGGATTTACGAACCCGTTCAGCCTCCTCTTTAGCAAAGTTCAGCGTCTTTTCAGCGTCCTCCAGAGCGGATTTGCGCAGTCTGTCTGCTTCCTCTTGAGCGGCATTGCCAAGACGAACGCGTTCCTTTTCTTCCGCTTCATTGAGCTCAGAAATGCGCTTGGCGCGCATTTCCTCAATTTGCGAGTCTAATGCAGAAAACAATTTGTTCTTTCTTTCCGCCAATTCCTCAACCAACGAGTTGCGTTTTGAGTCAAGCTCTTTTTGCCATTCCGCCCGTTTGGTATTGAGTTCGTTATCCAGCGCTGTACGCAAATCTGAATATTCCGCGTCGCGCTGCCGTTCAGCTTCGGCAACCTTCTGTTCTCGTTGACGGAGCGCCTCTTTTGCCGTTTCGAGGTCTTGCAGAGCCTGAGCCAACGCCTCTTCCCGTTCCTTTAACTGCTCTGAATGCAGTTGATTGAACTTGCACTGACGTTCAGTCTCAGCGGCAAGAGCAGACGCTTTGTCTGCAAATCCGGCGTCGGCGCGTTGTTCCCGTTCTGCAACTGCAAGCTCGCGATTGGCAATCTCGCCTTCCTTGGCGATTGCGTTTGCAAGATCTGCTGCGATTTTTTTAGAGAGCTTGTCCAGTTCGGCTTCGCGAGAATCAAGAGCTGCATTTCTCTTTTCGACAACATCTTTAAAAGCTTCTTCTTGAATGCGGGCAAAATTTGCCTTGGCCTCAGATTCAAGCCGAACAAGTTCTTGTCGGCAAGTTTCGAGTTTCGAACGTTCCGCAGCCATCTGCTGTTCCGCACGTTTCATTTCTTCCAGCAGCTCAGCGCGTTGTTTATCAAACGCCGATTTTGCCGATTCCAGCAAATCGCGTTCCTGCTGGATATTTGCCTCGTCCAGGCGGATTTTGCTTTCGTGTTTGTTGAGTTCCAGCTCACGATTGTCGAGCTGCTTTTCACGTTCGTTAAGCTTTTGAGCGAATTCGTTGAGTTCTTTTTCCGTTTTTTCATTAAAATTCATGGTACTATGCCTCCAAAATGGTTTGAATGATTTTGTAAATGTTTTCAACACAATTGTTAAGTTCTTTCTTGCGAATCATGATTGTTTTATTGCCATGACTGCGTAATGAAAGAAGATTATCGATATCCTGGAAAAATCCTGGAAGTTTACTTGCAATACTTTTTAATTCAGCGCTGTCCGTTCGGATAAGCCAGACAATTACGCTTGCGCCAAGCGATTGATCATTGCCTTCCATTGTATGCTGGAGTAACTCCGAACGAATATTTTGTAATGATTGAGGCAGATCGCCCCAACCTGCGTTCTTTGCTTTTTGCTGCGCGACAAAAATCGGATTCGATATTTTGGAATGATCTGAACCCAACAATGGCCGAAAAGCGCATTGCGCGGCTGAATAAAGGCTGCTTATACACGGAAGCGCATCGAATTCATCTGCCTGATCAGCGCTTCGAAAAATCTCGACATTGATTAACTCTCTTTGCAAGACGCTATTCATCTTGTTGAACAGAGGAACTTCAAAAAAGTCCTGTAAGGCGATTCTGGCGTTCAGGCGTAAATCGAAAATATTGTCTGGCTCTTTTAATTCCGACGACGTTTCGGAGAAACGAATCGACGGAATCAGCGTAGAGATAACGTCTTCCATAAAAATATAATTGTCGCGTCCATACGGTTGAGAGAACCGGCTGCTTCCGTGCATATCTTTGTCCCGAATTTCTTTTATTGCATTATAGTGCAATAAGAAATCAGGAAAAATCTCCAGTACCTTGTTAAACGCAAACTGACTGTCGTCGTTTGCAACGAGGAATGCCAACGGCAATACTACCTGCATTTCTGCATTATCATAAATATCGAAACCCTGAAATCTTCTGGCATAAGGAATGGATAACGGAGTCCTGAATTGTTTCTTTACCAGGCGGTTTACAGCTTCATGAAGACTTTTCTCATTTTCCTCATTGGAATTAATCTGAAGCAGCTGCATCTGCTTCCGGGTTGATTCACAATCCTTAAGCGCATAAAACAACGCCCATTCAAGAGCGGCAAAAACATCAGCCCCCTTTTGAATTCCGTTCTTGATTTCCTCTCCTCGCGTCAACGTTTTAATCAGTTCCGGATATCGATTCCAATTATTATCTGTTTCATACGGTTGTTTGTTACGAGTAACATTTTCTTTTCTTTGCTCATTGCGTTCTTTGTTATTACGCACCCATTCTTTGAAGTTGTTTTTTTCATATTCGTTATTCAATAATATCGAATATGCAGATTCCAATTCCAAAGACCAGCCTTTACCAGATGGATTGAGTATACGCCAATCGCCGTTATTTTGAATAACCATACGAACGCGCAATTCACATCGTTCCGAATCGGAAGCAACTGAAACAAATTTTGCAGATGGAACAGGATAGGATTCCTCTAACATCTTGCGTCTGCGATTCATGGTTCGTATAGCAGACAAAACGTCATGCGTAGCAGGCGCGTTAGCCTTTTTGGTTATTGCAGGAAGATGATGTAAACGTCTTGTTTGCACTCCTTTTTTGGGTTCTCTGATAATCAAATCCCCATTTTCGTCAGTTTCCGCAGCCTGCAAATTTGCATCCTCGAGCATCGGAAGCAGCGCTCCTGATACACAATCCTGAAAAATTACCCATGTTTCGTACTCTGACGGCGCGGATTCGCTCTCTTCATCGTACTTTTCAATGTCTTTTAACGTTTCAGGAGTTACGCGATAATATTTGTCAATTTTCCCTGTATCGTAAAGCCGAAGTAAAATGACTTTGATTAAATCGTGCGGCAGGCAGGTTTCATTCGCCAAATCTTTGGGTTCATAACAACCGTATGCAAGCAATTTCAGGATGCACAATTCAAAGGCGTGAATTCTTCTGGAATTGCGCCTGGACTTTGGCAAAGTTACGCGGAACAGCCTACACGGCCATGCCAATTCCCGTGGAAGACCTTCAATAAATTTTGGATTTTTACGTTCGTTAAAGTCAAATAATCTAATCACAGCGTCCTCCCTTTCTCACGACAAAGATTCAGAAAGTTATACAGACCCGGAACGATCTCTTTAGCAGCGTCGGTACTATATAACGCAGCATCGCCAACAACGACTAACAATCTCTTTTGTCGGCTCATACTGACGTTGAGTCGGTTGTACACCTGTAAAAAGCCGAAAGGGTTTTGACCAGGGGTCATCTTTTTAATATCCACCGTTCTGACAAGGGACAAAAATACGACGTCAAATTCCATTCCCTGAAAAGCGTCTACTGTGCCAATCCGCAGACGATCGCTGCCGGTATGTTCAATAACCTTTTCTCCAAGGCGTCTTTTAATAAGTTCCGCTTGAGCTTTGTAAAAGGATATTACGCCAAATTTGAGTTCTGGTTCATCGGTTCTTGAATTGTCGTATTCTATCCACTCTTTTAATTTATTACAGATAACGTCCGCTTCCGCTGAGCGAGTCCAGCTTGTGTTATCTCTGCTCATTCCGCCTTTATTGTACGGAACATTTATCCAGACCGCGCATTTCCCATTTGTTCCAGGAAGGTTTTGAGTGAAATCGCTTTCTGGAAGCTCTGAACTGAATTTCTCTATTGGATCAAAACGTTCGTAGAAGTTCTTGCTGATAAAATCGCCTAAAACCGGGTGCATACGATATTGGACATTAAGCGTAACGCGACGCGTAACGTCGTCCATTTTTTCCAATGCTGGAAGCCGTTCTGTAAACAAATATTCAAACATGCTCTTTTTGAGCCATTCGTTTTCCGTATCTTTTGAGAATGCTGATTCATTTTGAGGAGTAAGATTGTTATCTGACTCTTCCAGCATTCTTCCAACAACTTCTTCATCAATCAACTGCGGCAGCTGTCGATGGTCTCCGACGAGAATAATACGTCTGCCTTGAGACATCGAAATCATTAAGTCCAGCGGGCTGACTCGCGCCGCTTCGTCGACAATGACATAATCATATTCCAGTCTTTCGCCCGACTGACTGGCGGAGTCCAGCGATATGCCTTTCATCTTCTGCATTTTTTTGTTCACGCTTTGCTGACACGTAGCGGCAAAAGCGAAACAATAATCCTTGACCGTCTCCAGCATGCCCTCTGGATTGTTTTCCATTTCAAGGAGCAGTTCAGCCAGGGCGGCAGTCTTTTTATCCCGCATTGACAAACCGTTATGGCGGATAGCGATGATCGTTTCTTTAATCAGATCAATGACGGTGTCTCGCACCTTTTCGATCCTGAAAACAGGGGCTGGAGTATAAATCATCATTAACTTGCGCTTTAGTTCTCTCAAGTCGTTTATGAAAGGCGGTATTTCATTTTTTTGCCATCGGCTTGCTCTTTCAAGCAATTCTTTGTCCGTTTCGTCCAAATCGTCTCCCAATTCGTTGAGAACATCGGCGGCGCGAAGCGAACCGTCATCGACAAAACTCTTTTCTGTCGTACGAAGAGCGCGAATAACCGGAAGGCGCGTATTATCTGTTTGATCGTTGTCCAATTCGCGTTTTAAGTTAATAAGTTCACTATTCAAGCGCTTACGCAAATTCTCGCCGAGCGTGAGTTCTGGCAAATCCAGCGCTTTCGCGAGTATTTGAACTGCCAATTCCAAGGATGGAGCTTTGATATATTGAACGCATGAATTACGCAAATCATTTTCTTCGAGCGATGCGGCAATTTGCGGATTCTTTTTACGAAGTTCATCAGTCGTTTTTTGGAACCAATCCTGTAAATCCAGTTCAAAAATCGATAAACCTTCATTAAGGTCTTCTCCCGGACGTTGACCAAATTTCGGCACAGGAAGCCCATTGAGTTTTAATCGTTTAATCATATTCTCAACGGCATCGTGTTGAAAACCTGTCAGCAGCACGCGACCGCTTATGCTGGCGCGTTTATCAGCTAACTGATTGAGTCTTTCGATGATTGCAGCAATTACAGTTGTTTTTCCAGTGCCTGGAGGGCCCTGGATGAGGGCGATATCCGGCGTGTTTAGCGCTACGTTTACAGCTCGAAGCTGCATAATTGTCGGTTCGTGAGGGAATACTTTTTGTTTTACATAGTCTGACATCGCCGGGATTTTTGGCGGTTGCTGAGTTTGAGGAATGCGTTTGGCGTCTTCAATGAGCAATCCCAAGTTGGGATTGGCAGAACGACCATTTTGAATGTCGTTTCGCGCAACCAAACGTCTTTTAATTTGCGCCATGTCTCCTGCAATCGGATAAATGAGAACGCAATTACCAGAAGGCGCCGACTCTGCGTTGAGAATCAATTCGCCTGTATTATAGTTGAAATCAACTTTGGTCAGTGAAATGCTTTTATCGTTTTCTGATTGATTATTGCCGCCTTCTCCAGTGAGACACTTCTCATTGAGATCTTTTGGCGCAAAGAAATTCATGTATTCTGAAAAGGTCATATCCTGATCTTCCAGAAATACGGGCACGCGTTCAATGTCAACGAAATCAAATCTCTTTTCATTTTTTATAATGTCTTTCTGTTCTTTATTGAGATTTTTACACTCAATAACGATTGTGCCGTCTTTATTTTCTTCTTTAACCGTAAATGAAATACAGCCAAGTTTACGCATTTTTTCAAAGAACAAATCTCCTTCGACGATTCCAAATTCATCCCATCTGGCAAGGTAGCTGTTTTCATTCTTTGTGAGAACGTCTAATTGCGATTTCGCAAGAAGGGCGCGTTCTCCTGCTTTTGTCCAGTCTACAAAACTTATGTTGCCGCATGCCAGGCGCAAAGCGGGATCTTTATAATTATTTCTAATGCGAGTGATGCGAGAAGCCAGGAATACCGTTTCGTCGTTTCCCTTATCTTTCTCCGCAAGAGCAAAACGGATTTCAGATCCTAAAATGGCAAAATTCCGATTATTATCGACTGGCTCCTCGACGTCCCGGTTAACTGTTACACCATTATTTTCATCCAATTGTTCTCCGTCGTCAACATTGTCTGCTTTCTCATTCTCATCTATATTGTCTTCGATATTATTATCTAAAGAAGATGACGCATTGCCTTCCAATTCTTCTTTCGCGGCATTTCCCGCAAGAATAAAGAAGTACTGTTTATTGCCGTGTTTAAGAGAGGAATTCTCAAACAGGGCTTTTGCAGCCTTTTCAATTGTAACTTTACCGTATTTGCCGGGTATTAGTTTTTTAAGCGCATGGGAGGATAACGCTTTTTCGTCAATGCCGATCTCAATGGATCCCATTTCAAGCTTTTCATCATAGAAAAGGGCAATAATTAATTCAGCGCTTCCGTCTGGCGCAGGGTTAGCGAGTTTACCAAGAAAAGTGCGTCCTGAAGAAAGAATGCTGGAAAGCTGATTGCCGTCTGCAGGATTGGTTGGCGTTACGGTATACACTTTTTCCTGGGTATATAACTTATATTCATCACGAATACGCGTTAATTCAACAGACAATACATCATCCTCTGCCGGTAAAACCGTCAGCGAATTTTTAGACTTGACTCGTAAGGAAAAGCTGGGGGCTGGTATTTCTTCAAACTTCATTATTTTATCTCCATTATGTGAGTTATCTTTCTGCAGTATTGACAAATTCAAAAGTTAAATCAACCGGAAAAGGTTTTGAACCTCGTACGGGTTTGGGTTCGTTTTTTCCTGACAAATCGATTTGCGCTTCGTACTCTGGGAAGTCGCCAGACGCCAACGAAAACGGATGAAAGAGACGGTGCGGTAAAAATGTCTTAAATGAATTTTTGCCGTTGTCAAACAAATTCATCTGCCAGCGACCTGTTTTAGCAATTACAAATGCAGGACGCGAACTTCCGCAATAGGGGCAATTTTCAAAATCCGGGGAATTGTAATAACTCATTTTGCAGCTTGGGCAAACGATTGAATTATCAAACGCCCGCGCCAATTCCAGCGTCCAAAATGACATGGCAGGACGCCTGTGCGGCTGCAAACGCCCGACGCCAAACGTTTCCTGAAAAAGAGTTCGCAATTGGGAAGTCAATATCACTTGACGCGGCAAACCGCCATTAAAAACATTACGGTCGTCGTCTTCGTCGTCAATATACGGCAATAATCCTGCGTATGCCTGTTCGTCCAGATCAACAGCCTCGCCGCCTTGCCGGGAAGGTTCTGAATCCCAACCTCCGGCTTCATCTGATTCCAAAACCATTTTGCCAATAAACGGATGACACAGTGACAGAATCTGGAACGCCATGACGGCAAAAGCCCAGCAATCGGTGCGGGGACGGGGCGAATCTTTGAGCTGAACGAGTTCCGGAGCGCCAAGTCGAGGCGTGTAAATAATGCGTCCTCCTTTGAGCGATTCCAGACGTAAATTGTCGGCGTCAATAAGCCAACAATCGCACGGCGCGTCTTCTCCAATAAAAACATTATTATCGGACACGTCGCCATAAACTATGCCGGCATTATGTAAACGCGCTAAATTTGCAGCGCACTTATAAAGCGCATACAAACGAAAACGAGTGGAACCAGTTTGAGCGTAGTACGCCAATTCTTGAGCAAGTTTTTTATCCTGGACCTGGACAAGCCATTCCGGGAGAGAGCCGTTCTCATGTTTTTTGCGTTGTTCTCCATCCAGGGCAAAAATTGAATAGGGACGCATTTCTTTCAATAATTTCATTACATAACCAGGTTCATTGAGAAGGTTGGCTAATGGCAATGAAATATGAATTCCCTTTGGCAAAGGCAGGGCGCGAATACCGCGGAACAGTTCGTATTGATTGGCATGAACGTCCAGCTGTCCAGCAGCGTTCAAAGGTTGTTTGATCGCCAGGTTCTCGTCAGAGGTGCGAAAAACAACGCCTTGTCCCCCGCGAGCCAGTTCGCTGGTTTTGACGTGGAGATTTCGGTACTCGTCTATTAAACGATTATTGTCTTTAACGCTCATGTTTACTCCTGACATTTATAAAAAACAACCAAAGTTTTATCGTCGGAATGTTTGGGAACAGGCCATTTTTCCAACATCTTTCTCAAATTGCGCTTTGCAGTAACTAATGACGTCTTTTGCGCCTGTTGACAAATATGACGCACGAAGCCTTCGCGTTTATCTGGAAGGAGATCGTCTGCAACGCCATCTGTACACAGAAGAATGGCAGCGCATTCTTCCGGTGTTATTAACGACGTTTTCCAATGGCGAAACGTTATCTGATCAGATAACGCAGTTGTTTGATTGGAAAAAATATCGTTCTTATCTTCGATCAGTTCTAAATATGAACCGTCTGTTTTTAAAACGCCTGCCAAACCGTCTCCAAGCGTTCCAACAACGATTTGTCCTTCTGTTGGTCGTATTGCAAAAAGGCATGTTGCGGCGCAATCTGCCGATGAAAAAGGTTTGACGCCAGAAAGCCAATTGTCATGAATCTGTTCAACAAGTTTCTCTGCGCTATCGTTCATTTCTCCCCAATCTCTGGCAGCGGCAATTACTGCGCGGCAAGCGGTATGCGAACCGAAATGCGAAACTGGTCGAGAACCAACTCCATCTGAAACAACAATCGCATTGCCCCAGGCGCCGCCTTTTATTACAAACGAATCCTGGTTAGGTATGCAGGCTCGACAATGACCCGGACCTCGAACGCTTGCTCCAAATGATTTCCAGCGCGTTACCATTCATCTTCCTCGTTATTGTTCTGAGCCGAGTTGGCGCCAGGCAGCCAGTTGTCTAACGCTAAAAAAAACTCGTCTGTTGAAAAAACGCCGTCGCTTTCTAAAAGCTGTGTATAATCAGCGCCTATTTTAACAAGTCGAACTGTATCAGGAGGAAGCTTGGATTTCCACAGTCTCAAACGTTCGATATTTTCCTTTGACCAGCAGCCGTCTGTCAGCAGCAGAACTTTTTCATTTGACGTCAAGTCCAAAAAGTCGGGCAAAGCGGCAAAACTTGTCGTCCCTTCACATTCAAAGAATTCATCGGGGAATTCTTCGTCGGGGTTCCATTCGATAAATTTGATCCCGGAATTCAAGCTTATGAGCTTAATTTCGACAGCGGCGTATCCCAAACGGACATATTGCTCGACTGCGCGGGCTATTCCGCGCATGAGCATTATTTTCCCGCCTTCAGTCATAGAGGCTGACGCGTCGAGGACAATGTAAAGTTTCGAACTATTACCAGAAAAAACCGCCATTTGAATTATCTCCCGAATTGTTTGGATTGTCTGGACCGTCCTGCTTGATCTTTTCTACCAGTACTGGAAGCTGGCTGTCCGACGGAATCTCGTCAGGATTCCTGGAGTGCGTACGTGCAACTGTTGACATCGCAACGAAATTGAAGAAGCCTTCAATCTGTTCAGCAGTGTCTGCTTCAAACACCGTTCGGTTAGTACCCTCAATAAACCGAGCAAGCATCTTGCGGTCGGCTTCGTCGCCAATGGCAAGAGCCATGCGATCGCATTTGGCTGTGCGCCCATTATGGATGAAATCCTCAAATGGCGTTTGCCAGTTATCGTTCGGGTATCCATCTGAAACCAGGACAATCAAAGGACGATAGGAACGACTGGGAATCAGGCTTTTGTTGTCAACGAGTTCTTTGACGATGCCCAGAGCCTGTCCTAACGGAGTGTTGCCAGCTGCCGGCAAGTCGTTATACAGCACGTTGCTTGCCAGAGTTGGCGTCATAACCATGTGAGTTTCTGCGCCGAATGTAACAATGGAAACATAAAGTTCCGTATCTTTTCGCTCGTATCGGGAAAACGTGTTGAGCATTTTCCTGATTGAAGAGTTCATAACGGAAATGCGGGTAACCCCATCGTCAACAACTCGAACGCGCTGACCGTCTCGAATTTCGATTCGTCCGGGCTCGCCAGTTATGCTGGAAGGATCTGTAATGATATTCATACTGTCGCTTGTATCCAGCATGAGAATAATCGGAAACGGTTTGGCTTTTTGCGTTGTAAACGTCGAAGGATCAAAGGTGTTTTGCGCCATTTGTAATTCTCCTGAAAAATGAAAGGTTTATATAACGTAACGGGATTTGCTATAACGTTTTCAATGGGAAGCCGTTGGCTAGCAGAGTTCCGTCAGGACTGATTCGCAATTCAACGCCATGTGAAAAACGCGCGTCGTATTCAATTCCCTGTTTGTAAAAATCCGTTAAAAAGAAAAAACGTTGATTGGTTGATCCAACCCAGTTGCGTTTTTCCTCTGGTTTTGATTCATCGAATGCGCCGTCGACAAGGATGTCGGTATATCGTAAAAGCTCGTCGGCATAAGGGATATTTTCCGCCGACAGTTCTTCCATCGTATACCCGGTGAATGTCATAACTGACAAACCGATTTCTCGGCAAAACTTTGCAACTTCTGAAAGTCCCCGAGCTTGAAGCGTCGGCTCGCCGCCCAGGAGTGTAACGCCTTCGATTCCGTGTTTGTTCTTTGAATCTGCAATTAACGCGCAGATGTGTTCGGATTCCACAATTGTCCTGGGGACGAAATCGAGGTAATGCGGATTGCAGCAGCCGGGGCAGCGGCGAAAGCAGCCTTGCACCCAAAGAGCGAACCGTTTGCCGGGTCCCTCAACTTCTGTGTTCTCGATATAATCTGCGATGTTAATTTTTGACATGGTTTAATCTACCAGATGAAATGCAAATACCGGCAATTCCCCTTCCTGGGTAATAATCAGTCGTTTGCCGCGAGTGTCGTTTTCATTCTCGAAAATGAACATGGAAAGCGGGTCGATTACCGTTCGAACCAGTTCGTTCAGGACGCCGCGTCCGCCCATCGTTTTGTTAAGCGAGGAGAGGATTGCGCGCAGGGCTTTTCGCTCGTCGGCAAAAACGACGTCTTGAATTCCATATTTCTCTTTTAACGCCTCTTTAACGGGTTTGATTTTGGATCTGGCAATCGCAAAAAGGAAGTCGTCGTTGGTAATAAAGTTGAACGGAACGATGTTGTCTCCGATGCGATTGAGCAGTTCCGGACGTTTGAGTTCATTCGTAAAATGCTGATGGACTTTACTGATAAACTCTCTGCGAATATCGTTTTCGTCAATCATATTGCCGTCTGCGTCTTTATACTGAACTTCAGACGCGCCAATGTTTGACGTGAAGATAATCACCGTTTCAGCAAACGACACGGTGTCGCCCTTTCCGTCGGTAAGACGGCCGTCTTCGAGGATTTGGAGAAACTTGTCCAGAATTTTCTGGTGAGCTTTCTCGATTTCATCGAACAGAAGAACGGAAAACGGGCGTTTCTTGACGGCGTTGGTCAATTGTCCGCCTTCTTCGTAGCCGACGTATCCGGGAGGGGCGCCAACCAGGCGCTGATCGCTGTGTTCGTGGTTAAATTCGGACATGTCAAATCGGATGCACGCTTCTTCGTCGCCGAAAAGAAACTCCGCCAGCGATTTGGCAAGTTCCGTTTTGCCGACGCCGGTAGGACCGACGAAAAACAACGTTCCTTTGGGCATTCGCTGTCTTTTGCTATGCTGCACGCCAGCAAGCCCGGAAAACGCCCGGATAATAACCTGCTTGACTTTGTCGACCGCAAAATCCTGCCCTTTGACTCGTTCTTTAAGCTTCTCGGCAATTGTGCGAAGTTTATCTTTGCTCAAATCTTCCCACGGGCTTTTTTGCTCGCCGTAACGGTACAGGTTGATGAGTTTTTCCGGTGTAACAGGCGAAATTTCTGTCTGATGAGACAGACGCGCCAGCTGAATCAGATCGCGAATCGAGAAGCCCTCTGTCGCGTCTACAAAATCTGCAAATTGGGATTTGACAAACATCGGGTTATTGGTAAAATTCCACTTGGAATTCTCGCGTTCCAGAAACGATTCTCTTTCGGAACGGCTTGGACCTGTAACGGCAATATCTTTTACGCAGGGATTTCCCTGATAAAAAATGGAAGGGATAGCTCCCAGGTTTGAGGTAATCAAAACCAGCAAATTGCTTGGCGAGTTCATCTCCTCTTTTGAGTTGAACGACAGCGGAGCGTTGTTGATAGACTTTGAAAGCATCAAAAGCCGACGGCGGTCTTCTTCGCTCAATGAGGTATTGGTCGTAAACATATATTGAGACCAATCGAGAACAAACGCAATTCTGGACTGCGACTTATGGGTCAAATGGTAATGAACAACGGGCAAAAAGTCGTCTATATTAGGCGGAGTCGTCCCCTGCGCCGATTGCTGAGCGTCCTGCAAATTAACGTCGCCCATGTCGTACGCTTGTTGGGAGTTGTTCCCCGTATTGGGCAGCATTTCTTTTTGAATCTCTTCCCAGCGAGCGGGCGAGACGTTTGTTACGCCCTGAAAATTGTCCCAAAGAACAATATCTTCAAAGCCTCTGGAACGGAGCGTTGAACAAACGATTGCCTGAATCGGGACATAGTTATTGTCGTTTCTGGGCGACGGATACACGTCCAGAATATCGCCATGCAGAAGAATCGCACGGCGGATTCCGCATTCTCGGCGCAGCGCTTCGATCCATGTCTGTTGTAAAATTGCCATACAATAACCTCGTTATCAGCCGTTGGAAGATGATGATTTCGCTCCGCCTCCAGACGGATTCTCTTTTGAACCTTTTTGGATCCTGTCCGGGTTCGTCCATTGAACTTTTTCGTCGCTGAGCTTGACTCCGTAACATTCATCAAGCAGCCGGGTTACTTCGTCAATGTCTTTTCGGCACTTTTGACCTTCATAGCGATCAAACTTGAAAGTCAATCCGCCGTCCAGCTTAACGGTAAACTCAGCCTGCTGCCCGGCGGGCTTTTGCGCTCGAAGCGCTACAAGATCGCCGTCAACCTGCGGATTATTCACAATGAACCCCGCCTTTTTAAGAGATTGGTAAATGCTCTTGATTACCTCGCGGCGGATGGTTTCGTCTGCGATTTCACCATCGACCTTGTCGGATTCTTCGGTCAATTTTTCCTGCAATTCGCTTTCAGACATGGTCTCGACTTCTTCTTTCAAGCGATCCAGATTCTTCACAGATTCCTCAACGGCTTCTGGATTGCTGTCCTTGTCCAGCTCGAGATTTCGTTTCATTTGATCGATGAAATCCTGGCGGGCTTTGCGGCGAATTTCTTCTTCCTGACGTCTTGCCTCTTCCATCTGTTCTTGCCGTTGTTTGCGTTCGGCATTCCTTTTGGCTTTGCGAGCAAGCGGAATAAGACCATGGATAGACTGACCAATTTCGAGTGACAAATCTCTTGCCGCCTCAACGTTATCGTTGTCAAGAAGAGTTCCGAGCTGCTGAAGCTTGTTCGAGACGTCGTCGTACTCTTTTTTGACATACGATTCCAAGCCCTGCATTTTAACGTCGTTAAGAATGTTTTGATATTGCTCGCGAAAACGCAAGACGTTATTGACCAGACGTTCATAATACGCCGCTCGATTGGCTTCACGACGCGCTTGACGTTCCAGATACGCCTGATGACGCAGCTCGCGCTGCCGCTGGCGTTCCAGATACGCCCGATGGTTGGCGTCGCGACACGCCTGTCGTTCCAGGTATGCTTGATGTGAACGGTAACTGAATGACCACGTGAATGAACTATGATGACTCATTTTACTCTCGATAAAACAGGATGTGAAATTGAAAAATTTACCATAAACATTTTTTGATTCCAAATGAATTTTGAAATCAATCATTAACTGCTCAACTGTATAACGCGATTCAATTGGGCATTGTTACAAAAAATTTTGGGTTGGATGCACAGT
Organism: Thermoguttaceae bacterium; assembly: GCA_045603865.1. Lineage (GTDB taxonomy): Bacteria > Planctomycetota > Planctomycetia > Pirellulales > Thermoguttaceae > RUG11551. Next base: position 2,426 of record JAZUMX010000828.1, on the reverse strand, counting down.
TTTTCGCAACCTCTTAATAGCTATTGATTTACACTTAAAAATTTTTTGCAGATTTTATATCAGAATACGTTTTTGAGTAATGTTCTCAGGCAATTACGTGGTTGATCTCAGGAGATTTCAAAGCATAAAAAAGTCGCTCAACCAGCGCGTCATTTCCCGCCAAGGCATGCTGCAGACTGTATGGAAACAATATATACCAGTCTGCATTAAAAGCAATAATTCCAAGGAAACGCTTCCAGCTTTTTCTTTGAGAATATCTTTATTCTTGGAAATATTTAATGACTCAACAATCATTTCCGTTCCAATATATTTTTTCACAGACATCTCTGCTAAACATGACAGGAACTACAATGTGTCGTTTCATGTTTACCCATTTCAGAATGATATATTTGGTAAAACTGAATTAAAACGCTTGTGTAAAAATCTTAAAACCGATCGAAAATTTCATCTTCTATGATAATTTGAAACCTCAAGCGAACAATAGCGGAAACGACGGTTTAAGCCTTGAAAAGATAGCGATTATGCAAGAAATGAAAAACCCCTCGCAGGAAGTTGCAAGGGGTTCTGATCGGGGCAACAGGATTCGAACCTGCGACCCTCTGCTCCCAAAGCAGATGCGCTAGCCAGGCTGCGCTATGCCCCGTTATATCAATAGATGAAAGAAATAACGTTCGCCAATTGCGACACCTTATCTCTTTTCCATGATTGTTATAATATATACCTTATTTAAAAAATTACAAGCCCTCCCCATGAAGATTATTATTTGATATGTCGATACCTAGAAAGAAGCGAGAGATACGCCCCGCATATTTGGCAATATACCCTCACGCCAAACCAACCCTCCCTTCTTAATCGATAAAATTTTTCTATCTTACACAATATGAGCATATCGCCTTCCAAAATCGAGTTATCGATGTATTCGGCTGTTTTGCAGGCGCAAACGGCTTTGGGCGGTATTATGCAGCGAGGGTTGGGAATACAGATTGATTCGGTAAAATGCCTTGAACCTAATTCGTGGAACAAGCTGGAAATACCAGAACGTCTTAATGGAGAAGGGATTGCTGTTGCAATTATGGCTCAACAGGGGGGGTATTTGCTCTTTATTTCAGACGATGGAATACTTCTGCCTGCTGGATACGGAGCAACGTTGAACGATCCGACTCAGCCGCTGCCCGTCATGGCAAATCAGCTTCAAAAAGAGCTGCAGCCGGACGCGCCAGACTACGTCGGCAAGCGGATTGGTAAAGCCAAGGTCTTTTCCAGCATGGCGCGGCGAGCGGGCATAGACAATTCAGCGCAAATTCTTCCCATTAAGCTGGTTATTGGCGATCAAGAATCGTTAATCTGGTTTATTGGAACCGTTCCGCACCCCGACAGAGCGTTTGCCAAACGGAATCCGAACCCGGAATTGAAAAGCAAGAAATCCAAGCTGTTTTCCGACGAAATTCTGGCAAACTTTACCGTCAGTTCCGATATTCTCAATCCGCTTCCGGGCTCTTCTCAACCGACAGAAGAAACAACGGAATTCCTTGACGAGTCCAGTTCAGAAATCAACAATAAATCGGAGCGACAAAAAGCCGACCTGGGGCGATTGCTGGCGTTAAAATCAGCCGCCGTCGACGACAAAGATTGGCGTCCGACAAGTTCCCTGGACGTCGAGAATCAGGAAAAACTCTTTACTCTGCCGGCAATCGACGAGGAAGAAGTCGAGGAAGAGGAGCAGGAGCCCATTTCGGAACAAGAACTTGCGTCAACCGTTCAGTCCTCGCTGATCACTCAAAGCTGTCCGATTGACGTGGAACAGGACGTTGTTATCGTTCAAGGAGAAGCGGTTCCAGAAGGCGTTATTCCTGAATGTATTACATCAGAAGACGTAATCTCGGAAGAAGCGTCCCCGGAAAAGGACTCTCAAAAAGACGAGGCCGCTGACGATATTCCGGAGGAACCGGTTTCGGAGGACGTCGATTCGGAAGAAACGCCTGATTTGACGTCTCAAGACGATGCTAAACGTTATACGGTTCATCCGGCGCATGCAGATTATCCAACCGTTCATCGAACGCCGCCGATACCTTCTCATCCGGCGTTAAAAATGCCGGTTTCGCTGGATGCGGTAATATCTCAACGACGCTGTATGGTGCAGGACATTTTAAGCTGGAAGCCGGGAAGCGTAATTGAGTTCGACGACATTCAGCCAACGGTTCTTCTCGAATCAAACGGCGTTGTTTTGGGGCATGGTAAACCAATTGAGCAAAATATGCGTATAGGAATTCAGCTGGAATAGCGGGCGGCGAGGCGCGATTAGTGGTTAGTGGTTAGGACTCAGGCGCTGATCTAACTAACCACTTACCACCTACTCCGTGGGTTAAAACCCACGGCTACTAATATTGAACTGCTACGCAGTTCTAGCGGATGCGCTTCGCGCCTAT
>JAZUMX010000827.1:0-6145 GCA_045603865.1 Thermoguttaceae bacterium | reverse complement strand
CTAACTCCTAACTCAAATTATCCCCATACACTAAAAACATGCAAGATTATTTCCTTACTCACCCGCATCGTCGATACAACGCTCTGACAGGCGACTGGCTGTTAGTTTCTCCGCACCGCGCTCTGCGCCCCTGGCAGGGGAAAAACGAAACTCCCGCGCCGGATACGCGTCCGGAATACGATCCCAAATGCTATTTATGCCCAACCAACACGCGGGCAGGCGTAGACGCCGATGGGAATCAGCTGGCAAACCCAAACTACGAACATACGTTTGTCTTTACCAACGACTACGCGGCTCTGTTGCCGGACCCAGTTCCAGAGTCTGTTACAATTGAAAACGACCCGTTATTCCAGGTTCAGGCGGTTCGCGGAACGTGCCGGGTAATTTGTTTCTCGCCGAAACACAATTTGACCATTCCCCAGATGGAACTGCCGGACATTGCTCAGGTTATCAACCTGTGGCAGGCTCAAACGAAAGAGCTTCGCGCCAAATACCGCTGGGTTCAGCTCTTTGAAAACAAGGGCGACATCATGGGCTGCTCCAACCCGCACCCGCATGGGCAGATTTGGGCGTCCGACACGCTTCCCAACGAGCCGGGCAAAGAAGACGCAAGACAGAAAGAATACTTCCAGAAAAACGGGCGACCGCTGCTGATGGACTACCTTCAGCGGGAACTCGAGCAGAAAGAACGCCTTTTCTGCGAAAACGAACATTGGGCGGTTCTCGTTCCGTTCTGGGCGCTGTGGCCTTACGAAACGCTGCTGCTGCCGAAAGTTCACGTTCCGAGCATGGACGTCCTGCCGGAAGAAATGAAAGCGTCGCTGGCGGAAATCCTCAAACGGTTCCTCAGCGCGTACGACAGAATGTTCGACTGCATTTTCCCGTACTCAATGGGCTGGCACGGCGCGCCCGGCGTTGCCGCAGACGGTTCCATGGGCGATAGCGAAGCCTGGCAGCTGCACGCGCATTTCTATCCGCCGCTGCTTCGTTCCGCGAAGGTCAAAAAGTTCATGGTCGGTTACGAAATGCTCGGAGAACCCCAGCGTGACATCACCCCGGAACAAGCCGCCGCGAAGTTACGAGCGCTGCTGTAACGAGTTACGAGTCAGCTTTTAGCTACTAGCTTCTAGCTCCTAGCTTTGTGATTTTTGATTCAGACTTTAACAATTGACGCCGAGAAGCGCCAATACCCAAGCTAATGGCTAGCAGCTAATAGCTAGCAGCTAACTATTCCCTACTCCCTATCCCCCATTCCCTACTATGCTCCCTAATCTTCCTAAAGGCTATCGAGTTGCAGGCATCGCCTGCGGTTTGAAACCGAGTCATAAGCTCGATTTGAGTTTAATAGTATCCGATCATCCCGCGTCAGCGGCAGGCGTGTATACGCAAAACCTCGTCTGCGCGGCTCCGGTTACGTTTGACCGTTCTGTTACACCGGCTGAAGACGTTCGCATGGTTCTTATCAATGCGGGAATCGCCAACGCCTGTACGGGCGAACGCGGTTTGGAAGACGCTCGCGCCATGGCAGACGCCATTCTGGACGCCGTCCCGCCGCAAAAGGGATTTACACGCGGACAGGCGCTGGTTATGTCGACAGGGGTTATTGGTCATTTCCTGCCCATGGACACGCTCAAGGCGGGGATCAACAATATCGTCAAGGAACTCGGAACCAGCCAGGATTGCATTCGCAACGCCGTTACTGCGATTCTCACCACCGACACCCACGAGAAAGTCGCTTCTGCCACAGTTGAAATCAACGGGAAAAAGGCGACAATTTGGGGTATGGCGAAAGGTTCTGGCATGATCGGTCCGAATATGGCGACGATGCTCATTACCGTTATTTCTGACCTCGCTATTAACGCTACCATGGCGCAGGCGGCTTTGAAAGACGTTGCGGAACGCACGTTCAACTGCATCAGCGTTGATGGGCACATGAGCACAAACGACACGCTGGTTTTCCTCGCCAACGGAATGTCAGACGTCATGATCGGCAACAACGAGCAGTTTGAAGTTTTCAAGCAGGGTCTTTACGACGTCTGCGAAACTCTGGCGCGAGAAATTCCCAACGACGGCGAAGGCGCGTTTCATCTGGTAACGCTCAACGTAGAAGGGCTCAAAACGCGTGACGACGCTCGAAAAATCGCCAAACAGATTGCGGAAAGCCCGCTGGTCAAAACCGCTATTCACGGCGCCGATCCAAACTGGGGACGAATCGTTTCCGCTGCTGGATACGCTGGCGTTCCGTTCGATCCGGACAAAGTCAATCTTTGGGTCAACGGGTTCAAGCTGTTTGAAAACGGAGCTCCCGTCCCGTTTGACGCCACAGAGGTTTCCAAGTCCATGGCGGACAATCGGGAAATCGATGTTATCATAACGTTCAAAGAAGGGTCTGAATCTATCCGATTCTGGACAACCGACCTGTCTGAAGAATACATTCACATCAACGCAGACTATACTACGTAAATTATTTGAAAGGCGGTAACGGAGCGAACATCGTGAGCGCAGTTACGCTTTATTGTACGTTAATCGATTAATCTGAAAAGAATACTTAAAAAAACGGAGAAAACGCGATTTCTCACGTCTTCTCCGCCGACAATCAATCACTTCATCCAACTTATGGGGTCAAGACTAACGTTGGGGGTTAAGCCAGCGTTTGGAATCCGGGGCTGTGGAAGCCTTGACGTCCATGGTGGTTTCGTAGGATACTTGCTGAATCGCCGGGGTCGATTCGATTGAAATCGGCGTGTTGGCGGCGAAAACAGCTTTCTGAACTTCGTGAACTTCGACCGGGGCGGGGGTCGGAACGATTTCCATGTCAGCGCTCTGCGAGAGGATGGAGTTTCCAGTTGCGGCTGGAGCGTTCTGAGCGGAATGCGGGGCAGACGGGGAAACCGGGGCTTCCGGTGCGACGGAGGTCGTCATGCCTGCCGGGTTGATGTCGCGTCCGAGCTGCTGGTTGTATGGACCGCGGCTGATAACGCGGGGTCGAGTGTAGCCGTAGTTGATGTACTTGCCGCGGCGGCGCATGTCAGCTCGTTTCTGAGCGTCGAAGTAAGCCTTCTGAGCCCACGGGCCTTCAGCCAGCGCGATTCCGTTGTATTCCAGCAGCGAGGACTTGTATTTCTGAATCGTGATAATCGCTTCGTTGTAGTCTGTAACAGAGCGGAAGTAGTCGCGTTCAGCTTCTGCCATTCGTCTCTGGGCGTCGAGAACCAGGTTCAACGTGGCGGTTCCCTGTTCGTAAGCGGCGGTGGTGGCGTCAACTTCTCTCTGGGCGGCAGCTCGGCGGTTGTAGTTCGTTTGAGCCAGGACGTAGTAGTCTTGCAGGTCGCGGACGGACTGAGCCAGCTGATGGGTCAATTCGAGTTCCTGTTCCTGGAGGATCGCTTTGTCGCGCAGCAGATTGAGTTCGGCGTTGCGGACGGCGGTGCGACCAGATCGGAATCCCAGCGGGACGGACAGGTAAGCGCCCAATTGCCATTCGCCGCGGCCATCGTGAGTCAGGCTGCCGTAGGCGTTCGAGGTTCCGTTGTCGGAATCGAGCAGTCGGTTGCCGTAGCCGTCCCACTGATATGAACCGTAGGTGTTGAACGTCGGGAGCAGGAAGTTCTTGGATGCAATGAGTTCCAATTGTCTCTGTTTGACAACCCACTTCTGTTTACGCAGAGCGGTGGAGCGAACCAGAGCTTCGCAGTGCCAGGAATCCCAGTCGGCGACAATGCGCGCGGTGGTCGGTTCGGTAGCAGGGCGAATGAGTCGGCCGTCGGTGGTCGGCAAGCCCATGATGTAACGCAGTTTGGTTTCTGTTCCGTACAGGTTGCTCAAGGCGCGTTCAACAGACGCTCTGAACTGGAAGTACTGCTGACGAGACTGGGCTTCTTCCTGAGCCGAGCCGCCAGTGTGACCGATGATGTACTTCGCGTAAACCTGACGCCATGTCTGCAAGGCGCTGTTGCGTCCAGCCAGAACCGTGTCAAGCAAACGATAAGCGTAGTACAGTTCCCAGTAAGCGCGTTCGACGTCGTAAACCATGCCTTCTACGCTTGTTTCAAAGTCGCACAGAGCGGTGTCCGTCTTGATTCGGGCAATCATAACGCCGTTGTAATATCCGGGCGAAGCGTGAGTACCAGCAATTCGGTTGAACTGAACGCCTCCGCCTTGCAGCCACGGCTGGGTGAATTCCAAAGAAATTGAGGAAGTCCACCAGGACGGATATTTGTAACCGTAGTCTCCCTGTTGGTTGGTGGCAGTGTACGTTACGTTATGACCAGCTGTAAACGTACCGCCTGTGGCGCAGGTCTTCTGAATGTACGTTTGGAACGTTCCAGAATCGCCTTTGACAGTGTTGACGCCGGCACGAGTGTTTTGTGTGTAGCTTTTGCCCCAGTAGGTGTTGGTGTTCCAGCTTGCATCGAAGTCAGCCAAAACGCCTTCAACGCCGTAGCGGGGGTCGGTTTCCATAATTGCCGGATTCCAGACCGTCATGGCGGAAGCCGGGTTGGAGGTCAGCGCGGACGGAACGCCCATCGAACCGGTCGATCCGAAGGAGACGCCGCCGAGGTTACGCATGACCTTGCTGTTTTCCAAAGCGTAGCGAATCGCTTCTTCCAGGGTCAGGTCCCAAATTTCTTTGGGGTTGGAATTGGTCAGCGAGTACGGCGACTGAGCCAGGTTGACTTCGTTTAACGATTCAACCTCCGTGTCCGGATACTCAATTTTGGTTGACGCGGTTACCGCTGTGCTGGGAACCGGTTTCTCAGCGCCCAAATAAAAAGGATGCTGAGGCGTGCAGCCTAAAGAAATGACCAGCCCAGCCATTCCAATAAGCGCGGTGATGAATCTTGATTGATGTGTCATTTTTTTATCCCTTTTCTATTAAGGAAACGTGTAACTCTTTTTCCAAGGATTTTAGCGGGAAGAAACGTGCTTTTTTCTGACGGTTTCGACACCGCAAAACCCACAACTGGATTTGTCGTTACAATCGTTATCGTCCCTACAATCGTTAAACTTTCACAAAATTGCCAAAATCAGAACAAAAAAAACTTTTTTTCTTTCGGACTTTAGGTAAATCCGGGATTTTTTAAGAATTTTATAAAAAATTTATCGAAAAGACGGATTTTATCAATTTTTCAGATTGTACGGACGATGATAATAATGCATAATGCGTAATTAGTAATTCGTAAATACGCTGTAGCGCCTCGATAATTACGCATTGCAAACAATTAATTAAACAATTCCGAATTACTCAGAGGATTTAAACATGAAAAAACTCATTTTAACAGCCGTCATCATCGTTTTGGGATTGAACGTTGGCTGCCGACTGGGCTGCACGCCGTACGATAACTGCGGTCCGGTTTACTCCAACCCGTACAACTGTGCGCCGAATTATCGTTCCGGCTCCGTATTTAATGGCGCTGCGACAAATCCTGGCGCTGTCGAAACCGCCCCCGCCTTGCCGGCTGCGACCCCATCAACCGTCCCTGCGACCGCTCCGACAAACGATTCCTTCGTTCCGCCGGCTCATCCGGCTCCGTCAGCTTCTCCAGCTCCGATTCCGACAACGACTTACAACAGACCGGTTTACAGAACAAATCAGCAATCATTCCAGACGGCTTATCGCACTCAGTACCGACAACGCTAAAAAACGAGCTTTTCTCAGCTTTGGCTGTTAGAATCCAGAATTCTAACAGCCTTTTTTCTTGCAGAATTATCTTATCGCTATCAGAAAAAACTGTCTAAATGTCCTTGACAAAAAAGGATTTTATTATATAATTCGCGCTCTTAATAATCGTGAAAAAACCAGATTGTTAAACTATACTACTTATAAACTTTCCTATATTTTGTATTTCCCCTGCCTTAAAACCGACGTAAATAATGAACGTTCCGCAAGACAATATTTCCCGAATTCGTAATATCGGCATTGCCGCCCACATTGATTCCGGCAAAACGACGCTGTCGGAGCGAATCCTTTTCTACGCTGGTCGAATCCACAAGACCCACGAAGTTAAAGGAGATGATCCAAATGCTGGCGCTACAATGGATTACATGGATTTGGAGCGGGAACGAGGCATTACGATTACTTCTGCCGCCACGACGGTGAACTGGAAAGGGGCGTCGATCAACCTCATCGACACGCCCGGCCACG
>JAZUMX010000826.1:0-3192 GCA_045603865.1 Thermoguttaceae bacterium | reverse complement strand
TGAAGTCATGCCGAGAAGGCTAACAATGATTACAAAATAGTTTTTTGAGGCATTTGACAATAGGCAATAGTTTCCTACTGCCTACTGCCTACTGCCTACTGCCTACTGCCTACTGCCTAATCATGATAAACGCTCAAATATCCAACCTACTCGTCGGAGACGGTCAGCCGCTATTGGTCTTAGCGGGACCGTGCGTCATTGAATCGGAAGAACTGACCCGGTCAATCGCGTCAACGCTTAAAGAGATTTGTTCTCGCGTCGGGGCGTCGTTTGTGTTCAAGGCGTCGTTTGACAAGGCGAACCGAACGAGCGTCAACTCCTATCGCGGTTTGGGAATCGAGGAAGGGTTGAGAATACTGAAAAACATTCGCGACGACTTCCAGGTTCCCGTTGTTACCGACATCCATGAAGCGTATCAGGCGGAACTGGCGGCGCAAGCGGTCGATTTAATCCAGATACCCGCGTTTCTGTCACGCCAGACGAGTTTGCTTCAGGCGGCAGCGGAGACGGGTCTGCCGGTCAACGTCAAAAAGGGACAGTTCATGGCTCCCGGCGACATGAAAAACGTGGTCGAGAAGCTCCGAGCTTTCGGCTGCAATAACATTCTGCTTTGCGAACGCGGGACGTTTTTCGGGTACGGACGCCTTGTCAACGACATGACGGGACTGGTCGAAATGCGCGATTTGGGCGTTCCCGTCGTTTTCGACGCAACCCATTCCGTTCAGGCGCCTGGCGCGCTGGGAAACTGCACCGGAGGCAATCGCCGGATGGTTGCTCCGCTGGCTCGTGCCGCAGCAGCAGTCGGCATTGACGGTCTGTTTATCGAAACCCACCCTGACCCTGACTGCGCCCTGTCCGACGGTCCGAACAGTTTATATCTCAGCGACGTAGAAAACGTGTTGAGGTCTGTCATTGCAATTCGAGAGACGGTTCTCAAACATAACTAAATAGAGTATTATGTCCAGTTTAATCCCTCCGTTTACTGTCGAAGAAAAGAAAGCGGATTTCATTTCGTTTTGTATTGAGCAGTACGCCCAGCAATTCAAACTGTCGGGAACTGAGGTTATAAACCGCTTTTCCCAAACCGGGTTGCTGGAATTCCTGTACAATCATTACGAAGGGCTTCATACTCAAGGCGGAGAGTTCCTGGTTCAGCTTCTCCATAAAATGCTAACGGAAAGGGAGACGAGTTTAGGGAATAGGGAGTAGGGAATAGTTTTCATGATATAAAAAAACATTGGCTATAAAGTTGTAAAATGAATATAACAGAATTTGTTCAAGAGATGCCAGAAATTACTCAAGATAACTTTCGAATTCTCATTCCCGGCAAAATCGCTCGCGTTGTTTCGTTAATTCAGCAACAGGACGGCGGAACCGTCATCGAAGCCATGTTGAAATTCTATAATTCCAAAATCTATTCTTTGCTGGAACAGGAAAGAACCAAAACGTGGTACATGAGCGCATTACAGCTCTTTCAAGAATATCAGCAAGAGTAAAAACAGGAAACGCAATTATGAACATGCTAGCCCGACTTATCGTCTCGATATGCGTATTGGCGCTTGTTTTGTTATGTGCGTTCTCTGATTCGTATGAGTGGGGAACGCTCATTCCCGTACTGATAACGATCATTCCTCTACTGTTTTATATGTTGAATCGTAAGCCAGTCAACGATTTTCTGGAGGGTTATAATCCCGGAAAAATGGCGGATAATGATTATCACTATGCGCTTGTTCACTTATTCAAATTTATTTATCAGACAATTGTAGTTACAGCATGGACGCTTGCCATTATCCATATCTTGCTTTATATTTTGGTAATTGGCGGCTGTTTTATGTTTAATTCGTTACTAGCAATTTGTCTTATCTACGGTATTCCTTTTGCGACAGTTTTGTTTGTTTTACATACTATATTGGTCGCTCTGGTTGGTTTAATAGATCGTATTCCTTTTTTTGGAGTATTATTCTTTGTAAATCTGTTTTTTATCATTTCATGGCAGATTTCATACCAGTCATTTTTATTAGAACTGTATGCAGCCTGTTGATCTTTTATAATCAGATATTACGCAGATTATTCTTGCAATATTTTCAGATTCAGCCGATTGAATAAACAATGATTCGCTGTTTTTTTGAAATTTTCTGCCTCTTTACCCCTCTTTTTCGCCCTTTTTTTCGTTAAAATCGATAAAGTCCTCTTATATTATTTTGAAAAAACGCTATAATATATTAGAAGTATTATTAGTTTGGAGGATAAGGGACAGGGTTTTTCCTTCGCGAACCAGGTCCTGATTTCCTCGTTTTCACACCTAAACGCCTACCTGTTTATTAACACAAAAAACAAAGGATTACATATATGTCCGATACACTTGCCAATGTTTGGGATGCGATTTGCGACGTTTGCACCGGCTTTAGCCGCGGCATAGAGCGTACAATTACCAGTATTTTTGGTTCGTCCAACGCCCGGTACATCAAAAAGCTGCAGCCGAAAGTTCAGGCGATTAACGACCTGGAACCGAAGTACGCTGCCATGTCAGACGAAGAACTTCGCAACCAGACGGTTCTGTTTCGTCAGCGGTTAGACAAAGGCGAAACGCTGGACGACCTGTTGGTTGAAGCGTTTGCGGTCTGCCGCGAGGCGAGCAAGCGAGTTCTGGGCATGCGTCATTTTGACGTTCAGCTTATCGGCGGCATGGTCTTGCATTCCGGCGCGATTGCTGAAATGATGACCGGCGAAGGCAAAACGCTTGTTGCGACTCTGCCCGCCTACTTAAACGCTCTGGAAGGGCGCGGCGTTCACGTCGTTACGGTCAACGACTATCTGGCGCGCCGAGACATGGAATGGATGGGAAAAATCTACATGTTCCTCGGCCTGACGGTTGGCGTTATTCAGTCCCAGATGGAAACGTCGGAACGACAAAAAGCGTACGACTGCGACATCACCTACGGGACCAACAACCAGTTCGGGTTCGACTACCTTCGAGACAACATGCGTCCTGCCGCCCGCGGCGGCTGGCGGTATCCGAAAGAGCTTCAGCAGTCTCAGGGGCGTCTTAACTACGCTATCATCGACGAAGTCGGCAACATTCTTATTGTCGTTGCCCGTACCCCGTTGATTATTTCCGGCGGGTCCAACGGCGATGTCAAAATGTATCAGGAGGCAGACCGCATCGCCCGTCAGCTGGTTAAAGGCCTCGAT
>JAZUMX010000825.1:0-1937 GCA_045603865.1 Thermoguttaceae bacterium | reverse complement strand
CGGCTTGGGCATGAACGTGGCGTGCAGACCGTGACATTACGCAATCGTCTTGACGACCAGCTTGTACGTATCGATGTTGTCGGCGGTGCGGGGGGCTTCGTCGTACTTGAAGTCGATTTCGTGCTGACCGTAGGCGACTTCGTGGTGCGAGGCTTCGATTTCAAAGCCCATGTCTTCCAGTGTCAGGCAGATGTCGCGTCGAACGTTTTCGCCCATGTCGTTTGTGCCGAGGTCAAAGTACCCGCCTTTATCGGTCGTCTGAACGGTGGGAACGCCGTTGGCGTCGGGCTGAAGGAGGAAGAACTCGCATTCCGGGCCGACGTTGAATCCGAATCCCATGTCCTTGGCTTCCTGGAGAACTTTTTTGAGGATGTATCGCGGGTCGCCTTCAAACGGGGTCTGGTCAGGACGGTAGACGTCGCAGATCAGTCGGGCGACTTTGTTTTGCTGCGGCCGCCACGGGAAGATGACGAACGAATCGTAGTCCGGGCGAAGATACATGTCGGATTCTTCGATTCGGACGAACCCTTCGATTGAAGAGCCGTCGAACATGCACTGGTTGTTGAGGGCTTTTTCGAGCTGGCGGGCGGTAATGGCGACATTCTTCAGTGCGCCGTAGAGGTCAGTGAATTGAAGACGAATAAAACGGACGTCGTTTTCACGCGCCATTTCCAGAATCTGTTCCTTGGTGAGTTTACTCATGATACCTTTCTCTCAGGTTAGGCGTCGAACTAAAGACTTGCAAACCAGGTTTTCAATTCGATGCGGACATAAAAAAACGCCTCCGGGAAAACGGAATGTAACATCTGTTTCTCCGGAAGCGCCGTTGCTTCTCAAACTTTACCGTTAGTATACCCGCCGTCAAAAAGCTGTCAAGTCAAAAGTCCAAAATCGGGATTATTTCGATCGATTTTCATCGGCATTTTTGCCGGAACGTCGAACTGGCGATCTCAAATCGATAAATTTTGATCTTTACGGTTTATCCTTGCATACAGCGGGCGAAACGCGGTTTTTGAAAGTCGATAAAAAAAGAGCGAATTCTTTCTGCTCCGGCAAAATCGCCGGATAAAATCGTTTGAAAAAACGGCTCAAAGGGGACTTTTCTCTTGACGCCTTTTCTCCTTGCTGTATACTTGACGTCGTTATGTGAAAGCAACGGCGCTTTCGGAGTTCGACGGTTATAGAACGTGACGACCGTCGCGCCCCGAAGGCGTTTTTTTATATACTGACAGAATCTAGTAGCTAAAAGCTTTCGCATAGCAACAGTCATGTCATTATTAAAATAGTCGCAGTTACAACACAACAAAACCATGATTAAAGAATCGCTCAAAGAAGGCGCTGTTCGGATTCCGTCCGGGTGCGCCATTTGCGGGATAATCGACCGAACGGGCCGCCGGTTCAACGGGGCTGACATAATCGAGTCTATTGCGGTTATGCGCGATCGGTCGAACGGGCTGGGCGGCGGATTCGCGGCGTACGGCATCTATCCGGAGTACAAGGATTTCTACGCCCTGCACGTGTTTTACGATTCCAACGAGTCCAAAAAAACGGCGGAATCGTTCTTAAACGATCATTTTTATATTGAGACCAGCGGACGAATCCCAACGGAAAAGACGCCGTCGATTCGTCAGCAGCCGAAAATCTGGCGGTATTTCGTCAAGCCGAACCGGTACAAGCTCCAGGAATCGGAACTGACCGGGGAAGAGTACGTCGCTCAATGCGTCTTCAAGGTCAACAGCCGCTTTGACGGCGCGTATATTTTCTCCTGCGGGAAGAACATGGGCGTTTTCAAGGGCGTCGGCTATCCGGAAGACATCGGGCGCTTTTATCGTCTGGAAGAGTACAAAGCGTACTTGTGGACGGCGCACGGCCGGTTCCCGACCAACACGCCAGGATGGTGGGGCGGAGCGCATCCGTTCGCGCTGCTGGAAGTCGGA
>JAZUMX010000824.1:0-1896 GCA_045603865.1 Thermoguttaceae bacterium | reverse complement strand
CCGCGAAGTAAAGCGTCGGCTGATTTCCTGACGCCGCCAAAACCGCTATCGGCACGCGAGAGCCTTCCAGCTTCGACAACTCGCGAACGGCGCTGTTCGTCTTTTGAGCGGGAAACGCAGAAAGCAGAAACAACGTTTTGTCGTGAGTCGTTCTCAAAAGGTTTTCATGAACGAACTGAGCGTACGACTGCGGTGAATCAAACGATTCCAAATCCGGGTCTGCCAGAACTGCGGATATTTTCAAGTCTCCGCCGCCGACAACCCATGCGGACGCGATCGGCTGACCGTTGTCAAGGCGATGAGTAAAATTCGTCTCAGAGGAAAATCCAATTACAACGGCGCGGGAAAAACGGTCGGAAACCGCTTGAACGACAGCGTCCGTTCTGGTTGTGATCGGAGCGGAAACCGATAAGAGAATTAGTTTCGGCTCCGTCTTTTTGAACGTTAAAGCAATCCTGTCAGAAAGCGCTTCGCCCAACGCGGCGGCGTTCCCGGAAGATGCAATTGGAATGGATTCCACCGACAGTTTCAAACATCGTCCGGATTTGAGCGTTTCAAAAACAGGCGGATTCCACGGCGGGGTTTGAGCAAACGCCCTGGCAGCAAAACAAAAAAACAGAATGGAGGCGCAAAGAGCCAGACTCAACGTTCTGTCTATACGCCAATTATCAATCCATTCTGTTTTGTTCATTTTTAGATTTACTCTTTCCAAATCAACTGAATTGGCTCCTCAAGGAATTCAATAATTTTCTTGAGGAACTTCGACGCCAGAGCGCCGTCAATAATCCGGTGGTCGAAAGCGTACGACAATCCAACTCTTTTGTGAGCTTCCCATTTGCCGTCTTTTTCGACCGGTTCGTCAAAGGTTGCGCCAATTCCCAAAATGCCCGACTGCGGCGGGAGAATAATCGGGGTGAAGTATTCAACGCCCATAGCGCCCATGTTGGAAACGGTAAACGTCGGGTTCGCCATTTCCTCAAGCGTTAGCTTATGCTGTTCCGCCTTATCGATTAATCGTTTGGTTTGGGCGGCGATAGCGAGAATGTCCATATTTTGCGCCTGATGAATCACCGGCACATAAAGCGAACCCTTGGCGTCGACCGCCATTCCGATATTGACGTCGGCGTATTGAATGATCTGATCGCCGTCAAGAGAAGAATTCAGTTCCGGCATGAGAGCCAGCGCCATAACGGTCGCCTTGATGAAATAATCGTTTAACGACGCTTTCACATTGGAAAAACGGTTGATTTTCAGACGCATTTTAATCAGTTCGGAAACGTCCGCTTTTCGGAAAATGGTAGACGCCGGAATCGTTTGAACGCTTTGGTTCATGCGTCGCGCAATTGTCCGGCGAATTGACGTCATGGCAACTGCTTTGGCAATTCGCGGGGATACAATAACTTCGTCTGACCGTTTTACATTGCAGCTGCATTCCGTTGAAGCGTGAGCGCAGCGTTCGTTTGTTTTGTCACAAATTGGAGCGTCCATGAGGTCGACGTCTGTAACGACGCGCGGCTTAAAAGCCGTTTGAGCGGACGCGGTTTCGTTTTGAGGGTTAAATCCGATAGGCCGAGGCGATCTTGCCGCCGGCGTTTGAGAGGGTATTGAATAAACAGCCGCTTTTCCAAAGACTGTTTGCAGCGTCGACATTTCCGCTCCCGCCGCCAGGGCGACGGGAATGGATTGAGGCGCTGACTGAGCGTCCATAAGCGAAAAGGGTTTTACCGATTCATTGGATTTGCTGGCAAGGGCTTCGGCTTCGGATGAATTCTCAGCGCAAATCCAGCACAGCGGCTTGCCGACGCAAACAACGTCGTCTTCCTGACAATCAAATTGACTAACAACGCCGGAGCAGGGCGAATCGATAGCAACGATCGCCTTTTCCGTTTCCACCTC
>JAZUMX010000823.1:0-2899 GCA_045603865.1 Thermoguttaceae bacterium | reverse complement strand
AGCCATGTCGTTCTGTGAGCCAAGGAGTTGTAGCTAAGTGTTGTCTTCCTAAGACCGCTTGGCCTCCGACTTGTTATTTCCAGGTCGTATCCGTTACGCGTTCCGTCGGCGTCCATAGACGTCAAGGTGATTTCGCCGGCGCCGAGTTCTTCAACCCGCTTCGCCCATTCAACCGCCTGAAGCCCTGTTGACGTTCGACCGCCGTTGATATAAACTTCCCAAAACTCTTTGCCGTCTTTTACGACGCGTTTTGGATCTATATTGACGACAATGCACTGCGACCCAAATCGCTGCGCCGCCTGGCGAACGAAATCCGGATTTTTACAGGCAATGGAGTTGAGCGAAACTTTATCGCACCCCGCCTTGAGCAGCTGACGAATGTCGTCCAGCGTCCGAATCCCGCCGCCCACGCAAAGAGGCATAAAGCACTCTTCCGCCGTACGGCGAACCACGTCGAGCATAATATTGCGGTTATCGCAGCTGGCGGTGATGTCAAGGAACATCAATTCGTCCGCTCCGTCCTGTTCGTATTTTTTGGCGACCTCAACCGGATCGCCAGCGTCGCGAAGGTTGACGAAATGCGTTCCCTTAACAACCCGCCCGGCGTTGACGTCAAGGCACGGAATGACTCTTATTGTTAATGGCATTATGGTTAGGTTAGGGAGTAGGGTGTAGGGAATAGGGAGTGGGGAGTAGTTTTAAAATTCGCCGCAGGCGAATTACTATTCCCTATTCCCAAATCCCTATTCCTTTATTATAATAATTTACGACGAAAATTGGAAGTCGTCAACGGGGGAAGAGCCGAAAATTTCCAAAAATAATGAACTTTATACCGACTAATTTTTAAGATATTATTATTTTTTTGCTTTTTCTGCTGTACAACTCTGGATTTTTTACTAAATAATGTTATAATATGCTATATAGGTATGGGAAACATTGCAAGTCAAAAGTCCGGGTTTTCTGTTTAGAGCCGCAGGGTTTCTTTCCGGAACTCAACGCCTGCAACAGTCAACCGTTTGCTGCGTATGTTTCCCCTTGGATTGCCAGATTATTTATATTTCGTACCTTTTGACAACCAAAACACCGTATCATGAAAAACTTCGTTCGATTTTTACTTATTCTCTTGCTGGCGACAGGCATCTGCTTTAGCGGATTGTCCTGCGGTCCAAAAGAGAAACCCACAAAGAAGCCATCCGCTTCCAAAAAGAAGACCAAGAGAAAAGAGCCTCCCAAGCCCGTTAAGGACGAAACGCCCGCCGCTCCTGCCAAGCCGCCGCTGCCTCAGGATTTAACACAGTGGGGAACGAAAGACTTTTATCGCGCTCGAGAAGAAGGCGACGATCGTCTGGATGAAGCCTGCGCTCTGCTGGGCGCCCCGTTTGAAAACGAGCCGTCAGCCGCCAGCGCGGTGGAGATTCTCCGTTATATTCTCACTCCGTTGCCCATTCCCGAAATGCCGGATATTCCAAAGCCGGTTATTACCGAAGACATGGAGCGTAACGAAATTACCAAGCTGGAGCGAGATTATAAAAACAGAATCAAAGCGGAGGAAGAAAAAATCAAGCGAATCCCCAAGCTCAATTCCCGATCAATCGCCGCGATTATCGAGATTTTAGGTCAAAACGGAGACGACGCCGCCTGGAAGCTGATGGTTGACATCGTTCAGCGCCGCCAAACGTTAGACGACGTTTCCGACATTGAGAAAAACGTCGTTCACACGATTCTCGCTCATCCGCGAACCTACAACCTCGATTTGATCTTCCAGATGATTACTCAGCCCAACGTCTTCCTTAAACCCGTCGTTCCTCTTAACGACGAAAATGGGAGACGTCGAATTACTCCAACGCAAGTTCGAACGATGGCTGTCGAATGGATGAAAAAGAACGCCGATCCGGAATTTCGCGAACGCGTTACAGACTACATTCTGGCGCATCCAGAGGACGTCGAACTGCGTTCCCTGGCGATTCAGTTCCTGATCTCGCCGCTGGTAGGCAACATTCGCTGCATGCAAAAATTATACCTGGCGCCCAACAACCTTCTCAACCCAAACGACCGAGAGAAGGTGGAACGCTATTTCCTTAACTGCTCAGCCGGCGCGTTTGCCTCGATTACCAATCAGGCGTCGCTGGTCGGAAAACCAACGCAGATAGACGTTATTAACGCGTTGTCAGCGCGTCCGTTAGACAGCGCTCAAAATGCAGATCCTTACGCTGCGTCCAACCCCGAAAACTCCGGGGAGACCGAAAACTCAGAAGAGTCCGAAACCGAAGAGGCTGCTTCACAACAGCCCGCTCAAAAGAAAGGAACTTCCCAAAGAATAGAACCGTATGTCGACACGCAACTTACCGACTCGTTCAAGATGATGGCGTTCCAGCCGGAATACGCTACCATGATTCTTAACGTCGTTTGGCAAGACGATTTTATATCGCGTCAAAAGCAGACGTGGGAAAAGACCCAGGAATTCAAAAACCGGGATCAGGACGCTACCGCCCGATTCCTCATGGCTCTGCCGCTGCCTGGTTACAGACATTACTGGGACGACTTCTTCACTTCGGCGTATCAGGACGGTCCGCTCAAGATTGACAAAATGCCGCTCATGGGATACATGCCCACCGATTTCGGCGTGCTGCTGGAGTTGAAAAAAGTCAAGCGCAACGTTCTCCCGCCAGCTCAGCAAAAGAAACCGCCGGCATCCGCCCGAAATACAAACGCCTATCGAGTGAAGCAACGGCAAATTGAACTTCAAGGCGCCTGGATGGAATTTGTACGTTTAGCCGTTAAAATGCAGATGGAACGCTGCAACGTCGCCGCCGCCGTACAAAAGACGCTTGAAGTAAACGTCGACCAGTACAAGTTGCGAACGCCGTTTACCATTCCTGAAGACGCCCACGTTTTGTGC
>JAZUMX010000822.1:0-3652 GCA_045603865.1 Thermoguttaceae bacterium | reverse complement strand
CGCCGTCAGATAACTGTTGTTTCCAGCGTCTTTCAAAACGGAATCCGAAACGAGCCGATAGTTGGGCGTATTGGTCAGATTCCCGGACGAGTCAAACTGCGGAGCAACCTTGAACCCGGCGTCTTCAGCAAGCAAATCGGTTTCGTATTTGTTTGTAATGCGTCCGCCTCCATAGCGGGAGTTGTAGAGATTCATCGTCCCCCAGTTATAGAAGTCCGTAGCTTTAATCGTCGTACAGGCCTCCCCCCCGTTCCCTGTTATAACGGAATTATAAACATTGACTGTCGCAGTATCTTTGACATTTGCCAGCCCGCCGGCGAAACCATACGTGGAGCCGGAAGACCAGTTCCCGGATATTGTACAGTTGTATATATCAAGATTTGTAGCGGAATACGTGGTTGACGTCCCCGAAATTGTGTAAGTGATTGATGAATTGAGAATCCCGGCGCCATGACTCGAAGCGACGTTATTGACAATCAGACTGTTGACCAGCGTCGCCGATCCGAAACTGGCGATCCCGCCTTCAGCGTTGCCGGAAATTTCAGACGAAACGACTGTCAGCGAACCCAAATTCTTAATCCCGACGTCGGCGTTGTCGCGAACGGTGGCGTTGAGAATCTCTACCGTATCCCAGTTAAATACGCCAACTTGAGAGTCCGCAACGGTACAGCCGTCCAGAGTAAGCTTTCCTGATTTGACGGTAAGCGTCCCTGCGGGACTTCCATATGAATTGCCAGCCAAATAGTACGTTCCGCCGTTTGTCAGCGTCAAGCCGCGGATAGTTACTTCAGAATCTTCGCCGGAAACTGTGAAGATTCCCATATTGCCGTCGCCGACGATGGAAATATCCAGCCCGGTCGCGTCAATCGTCAGACTTTTCTGAATGCTGAACGAATAGACATACCCGGTCGTTGTATTCGACGTTGGCATTGTCAACGTTCCGCCCGCCAAAGACGGACTAAACGTAATCGTCCCGCCCTCATTGACGGATGCTATCGCGTTCTTCAGAGCGGCATACGAAAGCTCGGAGACTTCGACGGTGTCGGAGGCTTGGAGTGAAAGATCTGGTGTGATATCGGAGTCCGTAGTCAGTAGGCAATAGGCAATAGTATTCTCTTGACTAATTGTTAATTGCTCATTGCTAATTGGCAATTGAATCGGCGACACGCTGAGCAGATCGCGGTCTTCCAGAACTTCCAGCCGACAACAGGTCGAATAATTGATACGCCGCCGCTGGGGAGCGGGATTAAATACAGCGTTCCATAGCCTTGACAACTCTGACCTGATCATCATTATAAAAACTCCAAGTGCGAAGAAAAATCTCGAATAAAGCGTCCTTAAAAAGTCCCCGTTGCCGGAAAACCTCTCTATATATTATAAACGCTAAATTAAAATATTGCAATATTAAAACGCGATTTTTAACAGATTTATTGCAGAATTTACCCCAAGACCTTCTATGGAGGCGCTCAGCGACGGCGTCAGACAGATTCGAGTCTTTACTGGATTCTTTAGAACCTTTAGTCGTTAGGTTCTGATTTATTTCCGGCTCTCTTATTTCGCCATTGCTGGTATTGTTCTTTTGCCAGCCGCCAGGCGGTATCGAAGGCGGGCGAGTAGCAGAAGACGTTGAGCAGCAGGTAAACTACGCACCCGGCGGCTAACGGCGCAAGCAAGCCGAGCCAGTGGTTTACGCGCCACAGAACCAGATAAAGCCCGTACGCTGCGCCGCTGGCTATGAGCGAATAGATCAGGTACGGGAGCGAATCCCACAACTGCATTCTCAAGCCGTAGCCGAGTACTCGTTTTGTATATCGGGTGTTGAAGTAAAGGGATACGAGAGAAACGACAACCATGCCCCAAACCATCGCCATAACGGAAATCCAGACCGTGCATAAAATACTAATCACGACGAACAGCTTGTTGAGCGAGATCAGCCCAAGATAAATGTCCGATCGTCCACGGGCGTTAAGGATCTGAAGATTCAGATAATAAATCGGGTATAAAACAAAGCTGAGGGTCAGAGCCTGGAAGTACGGCACGAGAGGAAGCCATTTCTCGGAGAGGACGACGCTCACGAACGGAACCGCCAGAGCAGCTACCAGCAGAGACGGGAAAATGACGATAAAAACGGATATCTTAAGCGATTCCACCACCGCGTTTCTCAGCCGGGGAACGTCTTCCTGGATTTTCGAGAAGGCGGCAAACAGAACGATGCCAATTGAATACTGAACGCTTTGCGGCCAAAGCGAGGAATACTGTCGACCGCGCTCAAAATAGCCGAGCGTAGCGATTGGATATACTTTCCCGATGACGACATTATATGCATTGTTAAAAATATTGTCAATCAGGTTCGCGAACATGATATTCGAACCGTATTGAAACATACTGCCAAGAACTTTGAGGTTGAACATCAATCCCGGAAGCCAGCGGCAGAAACAAAAAACTGTCAGTGTGGCAACGCCTTGCGAGATAACCATTTGCCACGCCAACGCCCAAACGCCGTAACCTTTCCAGGCGATGTAAAGCGCAGGGGGGACAGCAGCGACTTGACCGATAAAGCTTGCCAAAGCGCTCAGATCCTGCCGCATTTTCCGACAAAGGAGCGCATGCTGAACCGCGCCAAGAGCGGCAATGGGAAGCCCCCACGCTACGAGCCGGGTTACAGACTTCAAAACAGGCTGATGAAAGAAATCGGCAAGCCATCCTGCTCCCAAATAAAGGAGAAGCGTCAAAAAGCCAGCCACAAACATATTGTAATAGAATACGGAATCAAGAACGTACCTGTCAACGTCTTTCTTCTGGATTATGGCAGAAGCAAGCCCGCCCCAAGTGAAAATTAGCCCTATGCTCCAGAATACTATCAAAATCCCCCAGATGCCGTAATCTTTCGGATCGAGAAGCCGAGCCAAAAGAATGCCAACTGCCAAGCCAAGCCCTTGAGATAAAACCTGAAGGATTAGCGACGGTCCGGCGGATTGAAACGTTTTGCTGTCAAGTCGTTCTTGAGTCATAATACACCATTATAATATATTATTAGAAAATATCGGTAAAATGGGTATAAAAAATAAATTCGTTTAGGTAAAAGCGAACTTGGACATGGTTAGTGGTAAGTGATAAGTGATAAGGACGAAGAGGAATTCTCATCTATCGTATGCGTCAAAATAGCAAAGATTGAATACTTTTACCAATTCACTTTGTAATAATTTTAGCCTTTTTAGCTATAACCCCTTGTATTTTATCGTGAAATTGACTATACTATAGTTTATATATTTAAGGGATAAACAATATTGATTTATCAGCCGATATTTTATATATGGGTTCCGAACCAATTTACGTTACGAAGAGTTTTTCGCCGCCGCCGGACGAGTTCCAGCGGTATACGGCGCAGATTCTCGCTTCCAGCCAGTTTACCAATAACGGTCCGCTTTTGCGTGAACTGGAAGGGAAACTTCGTGATTTTGTCGGCGTGGAGAATCTTCAATTTGTAACCAATGGGACGGTCGCGATTCAGCTTGCCCTGCGCGGGCTGGGGATTACCGAGGGGGAAATCATCACAACGCCGTTTTCTTACGTTGCGACGACTTCCGCTATTTTATGGGAACGCTGCGCGCCGGCTTTCGTCGATATTGACCCGAAAACGCTCTGTATCGAC
>JAZUMX010000821.1:0-2063 GCA_045603865.1 Thermoguttaceae bacterium | reverse complement strand
GGCAACGTCGAGACGGAAAACAAAGTCTACAATATCAGTCAGTTCAACTACGACTGTACCATCTGGACGCACCATCACAACCCCCGCACCGTTGCCAACAACCCGGCGGGCGAAATCAATTTGAACATGGGAATTACCGGACCGCATATCACCCTTGGCGCCGCTTGCGCTGCCGGGAACTGCGGTCTGGCGCACGGCTGTCAGATGCTGTGGCTGGACGAATGCGACGTCGCTATTTGCGGCGGCGTTTCAGAAAGCATTCATACGTTTGGCATTTTCGCCGGGTTCAACTCTCAGGGCGCGCTGGCGAAGTCAGACAATCCCGCTACCGCATGTCGTCCGTTCGACAAAGACAGAACCGGCATCGTCGTTTCGGAAGGCGGATGTCTGTTTACCGTAGAACGTCTTGACGACGCTCTGGCGCGAGGCGCAAAGATTTATGCTGAAATCGTCGGATTCGCCTCCAATACAGACGCGACGGACTTCGTTCTGCCGAACGCTGAACGTCAGGCGCAATGCGTCGAAATGGCGATTCGCAGAGCTGGTATCGAAAAGAACCAGATTGACATCGTTTCCGCTCACGCAACGGGAACGTCCAGCGGCGACGCGGTCGAATGTGAAGGGCTTCGTTCCGTGTTCGAAAACTGCCCTAACGTTCGATTTAACGGCGCCAAAGGACACATCGGTCATTGCATGGGAGCCGCCGCTGCCTTGGAACTGGCTGGCAACATCCCGTCCTTTACAGACGGCTTGATTCACCCGGCAATTAACGTAGACAACCTCGACCCGGACTGTGACATTTTCGGGCAGTTGGTTCTCAACAAGCCGGAAAAGCGAGACTCTGTCAACTACATTCTCAACAATTCCTTTGGAATGTTGGGCATCAACTCCTCCGTTATCGTTAAAAAATGGCAGGGAGAATAATCAGCTTTTTCCCCTGACGTTATATACATTTTCCACTTGAAATTCCCCGAAAAATGAGCTATTAGCTATTAGCTCCTAGCCGCTAGCTTGGTTATTCCTGATTCTTGCTATAACGCACGAATCAGGTTTATCAAGCTAATAGCTAGAAGCTAGAGGCTTAATTTCGGAAAACTCAAGTCGTATCAGTATATATAAACCTTAACCCTTTGATTTCATAATGACACCTGCAGAAATTCGAGAAGCTGTACTCCAAATTCTGGAAGACATCACCCCGGACGAAGACCTCACGCAACTCAAGGACGACGTTCCGTTCCGCGAACAGCTGGAACTGGACTCAATGGACTTTTTAGACATCGTCATGGAACTCCGCAAGCGTTATCGCATTCAGATTCCGGAAAACGAGTATACCAACCTCGTTACGATGAATTCCACGGTGGAGTATCTCACTCCCAAAATGGCAGACCTTTAATCGAACCGCTTTTTTCCTCGCGTAAAGAGATATGTATGACACAATCATCATCGGAGCGGGCATGTCCGGTTTGGCGGCTGGCGTACGATTGGCGCACTACGACCAAAAGGTCTGTATTTTAGAGCGTCACAGCGTCGTCGGCGGTCTGAACTCATACTATCGACAGCGAGGAAGAAATCACGACGTCGGGCTTCACGCCGTTACGAACTTTCAGCCCAAAGGCGTCAGAAGAGGACCGCTCGCCCGGCTTCTCAAACAGCTTCGTCTGGCGTGGGACGAATTAGGGCTGGTTCCGCAGTCCGGGTCGTCTATCCGATTCCCGGATTTAACGCTGCGATTCAACAACGACTTTTCGCTGCTGGAATCGGAGATTCGCAAGCACTTCCCCAAAGAGTCCGACGGGGTTCAAAAGCTCATCGGCGCTCTGGTCGATTACGACGATTTAGGAAAGACGGTTAACGTCTCTGCCCGCAGCGTCGCTAAAGAATACATCAAGTCGCCGCTTCTGACCGACATGCTCTTCTGTCCGTTGATGTACTACGGTTCTGCAATCTAAGACGACATGGACTTCCACCAGTACAGCATCATGTTCCGGTCGATCATCCTGGAAGGTTTCGCCCGACCGATGGGCGGCGTCCGCGACCTGCTTTGCAAGCTGGTTAACCGATTC
>JAZUMX010000820.1:0-2437 GCA_045603865.1 Thermoguttaceae bacterium | reverse complement strand
ACGCCGATATCGGCGGCCTTCAGCGCAGGCGCGTCGTTGACCCCGTCGCCGATCATGCAAACGCGGCGCCCTTCCGCTTGCAGCGTCTCAATCGCCTTCGCCTTTTCTCCTGGCAGAAGTTCCGCCTCAAAGCGCGTCAAGCCGTTCTGTCGGGCGAAATACTCTGCCGTCTGGCGGTTGTCGCCGGTTAGAAGAACCGTATCGACGTTGAGGGACTCGAGCTGTTCAACCATGCTGTGGACGCCTTCCCGGGGCGTGTCGGACAGAGCAATCAGCCCAACGAGCTTCCCGTCCGCCGCCGTTAAAATGACAGCGCTGCCCGTCGACCGCAGAGCCTGTAACGCGTCCCGGTCGGACTGTGACAGAGCGACGTTCTTTTCTGTAATCCATTTTTCCGAACCGCATAAGACGCTGCGTCCTCGGATGTTGGCTTGAATCCCTTTTCCAGACTGCATCGCAAACTGCTCCGGGTCGTACAGAGCAAGGTTTTCCTCTTTCGCCTGCTTGACAATCGCCTTTCCCAGCGGGTGTTCAGAGCGCTGTTCTGCCGATGCGGCAAGCGACAAAACGTCCGCGCGGGTCAAAGACCCGTCCAGCGTTACAACGTCGCTGACGCGCAGACGTCCGTAGGTCAGCGTCCCGGTTTTATCGAACGCAACAGCGTCGACCTTCCCCATCTTTTCCAGCGCTTCGCCGTTTTTAATGAGAATTCCGTGACGCGTCGCCTGCCCGATAGCCGCCATAATCGCCGTAGGCGTTGCCAGCGCCAAAGCGCACGGGCAGAACACGACCAGAATCGTTATCCCGCGCTTAAGGGCTTCCGTCCACTCACCAGTCGCCAGACCTGTTACAAGGAACGTGGCAATCGCCAGAAGAACGGCAATCGGAACGAGCCATTGAGCCCAGACGTCGACGATTTTTTGAGTGGGCGCCTTGCTCTTTTCCGCCTGTTTTACCAGGTTGATAAGCTTATGCAGAGCCGAATCGCGGACGACCTTTTCTGCCCGAATTTCTATCGCCCCGTTGAGGTTGATAACCCCGCTGACAAGCGCGTCGCCTGCGGTCTTTTCCACCGGCAGGGATTCCCCCGTCATGGCGGACTGGTCAACGGTCGTGTCTCCGGAAAGAATAACGCTGTCGACGGGAATCGTTTCGCCCGGCAGAACGCGAAGGACGTCTCCGATTTGAATCTCCTCAGCCGGAATCGTCTCTTCCTGACCGTTGACGACCCGTCGACCCTGAACCGGCGCCAGCGCGACGAGCTTTTGCAAACCCTTTCGAGCGCGGTTAATCGTCATCTCTTCCAGCGTCTCGCCGAGAATCATAATAAAGGCGACCTCACCGGCGGCAAAGTACTCTCCCAGCGCAACGCAGGCAGCCATCGCAATTGTTACCAGCAGTTCAGACGACAAGCGCCGCTTTTCAAATAGCGTCTCGAACGCCTCGTATGCGAGGGGAAATCCGGAAATGAGCGTCGTCAGCAGCGCGGGATCGTAAACCGTCTTGACGCCGTACGCCATCATAACCAGACTGACAAGTAAAAGACAGCCGGAAACGACCGTCATCTTGAAGGACTCGCAAAATTCAGCTAATTCGTGAAGCATGATTGATTATACATATACCTGTATAGGTATATTGACGTGAAATAGTTATTTGACGTTCTATCGATTGGTGGTTAGTGGTTAGTTGTAAGCAAAATCAATTTATGGCGCTTTGCGTCCTTACCACTAAATACTAACCACTTAGCACTCAAAACTGCACTTGAAATGCCAAAATACTCTCACGACAAGCGCGAGAACCGTTCCAGGGCTTCGGAAAAGTTGGCGATGGTTTCTTCTGCGTCGCCGGCTTCGATGCCTTCCCGAACGCAGTGGGACAGGTGCCCTTGCAGGATAATCAGCCCGATGCGGTGCATTGCGCCCTTGACAGCATTGATCTGAACGAGAACCTGCTCGCAGGGAGCGTTTTCGTCAATCATCTTTTGAATCGCGTTAAGCTGCCCAATCGCCTTGTTGATTCGTACGCGCAGTTTGTCGGAATCGATACATTTATGCATAGTAAATCCCTACCAGTGGAAATAGGTTGACGTATTCAATCGAAAGAGAACGATTTATTCCCCTCTCGACTTTCCATGCCTTTATTATACCCATACGGGTATAGGTTGTCAAGAGGGGTTGAGGAATTTTTTTGAAAAAAGCGCGTTATTTTTTCTTATGAAGGCAGATAACGATAAGAAGCAGGTTTGCGTCCCGGGAGAAGTCGGATCGTAGCCATGTCGTTCTGTGAGCCAAGGAGTTGTAGCTAAGTGTTGTCTTCCTAAGACCGCTTGGCTTCCGACTTGGTTGTCAAGAGGGGTTGAGGAATTTTTTTGAAAAAAGCGCGTTATTTTTTCTTATGAAGGCAGATAACGATAAGAAGCAGGTTTGCGTCCCGGGAG
>JAZUMX010000819.1:0-4706 GCA_045603865.1 Thermoguttaceae bacterium | reverse complement strand
TTTTTATATATAGCTGCTAGCTGTTAGCTCCTAGTTGTTAGCTTGACGGATTGTAATTCTTAGCATCTGTTATTAAAGCTAAAAGCTAGAGGCTAGGAGCTAAACACTACGGAAGTCTCATAACGGGGGCGTCTTCGCCGGGCATGTCTTCCGGAACGGGAATGGTAACTTCGCCGGTTGCCGCCCATTCGGTTCCGCGAACGAAGGGAGCAATGAACGCAACGCTCTTGCACTGGATTCCAGCGTGTCCCATGGTAATATGGAATACGCGTCCCTTGCCGTAGGAAATGACCATCAGCTGCGGTTCGTCACGGCCGTCGCCCCGCTGTTTGGGGTCAGCCCAGGCTGTCGCCAGAATTTTTACGTTTTCCGCCGGACCGCGAAGCTGTTCGTAAAGCTCGTCTCTGCAATGACGGAACTTGAGCGGCAAGCCTTTGGTAATCGGGTGATCCGGATTGCGGACTTCGACGAGGAATTCGTGCTGAAAGCCGTGATTTCCGCCGGTTCCGTTGGTTTCGTGGTCGACAACCTGCTTGCCGTCTTTCCAGTACAGATACGGTCCGAAGGCTTTATTGCGTCCGCCCCATCCGCCAACGGCAATCATCTTGTTGTACTCCGCCCAATTGGTAAACGAATTGTCCGCCGCATGGAAGGAAACCATTCCGCCGCCGTTTTTCATGTATTCTTCAAACGCCTTTTTGGTTTCTTCCGGCCAGTCGTCTCCGTTGTAGTTCATAACGATAACGTCGTAGGCGGCAAAGTCCGGCTTGAACTGAGACATGTCTTGACCGTGTTCTGGCGACGTCGCAACGTCAACCGTAAACCGACCGGTGTCTTCCAGATCCTTTTTGAGAACCGGCGTCGTTTCGCG
Organism: Thermoguttaceae bacterium; assembly: GCA_045603865.1. GTDB lineage: Bacteria > Planctomycetota > Planctomycetia > Pirellulales > Thermoguttaceae > RUG11551. The sequence goes on along the minus strand of JAZUMX010000819.1, from coordinate 3,835 downwards.
CCAGTTGTGGTTGTTCTGACCGTCAACAATCAAAGCCTTCAGCTTAGCTGCTTCTTCAGCAAACGCCGAGGAAAAAATAAGCGTCGATGCGATGGCGGCAAATACGCTCATCAACAAAATCTGACGAATTTTCATGGAAATACCTCGCATGTAAAATGAAATATGGAATTTTCGAAACGGAATTACGCGACCGATTCAACATTTATATTATATTTTAACCAACCAAAAGGTCAAATGCAACCCCCCGGGACGAGGAAAAATATCTTTTTCGATTATTTTCTCAATAACCCCTTCCACGGCGTTTGGGATTCTGCTATAATGCAAGCAATAAGACGTTGTACGTCATAGATTGTATTATTATCCACCTTATATTTTAAGGAGCGCTTCATGTCAATTTTGAACAAAACATTTGCATTAATTGCAGCCGTTATTATTTGTTCTGTCGCCTACGCTCAGGGGGAACGCGACCCGCACTTTGACCCGGTTCCGATTCCGGATTACTCGCTGCCGGACCCGTTGACGGCAAACGACGGCACGAAAATTACTACCGCCGAGCAGTGGAAAGCCATCCGACGTCCGGAAGTTTACAAGATGTTTGCTGAGGGCGTTTACGGCGTTCTCCCGCCCAAGTTTGAAACGATGACCTTCACCGTCGAGAACGTTAAGAAAGACGCCCGCGACGGCAAGGCGACCCGAAAAGAAGTCGTGATTAACTTCAACGGTCAGCCCGACGGCGTCAAAGCGCGCATTCTGATTTACGTCCCCAACGATCGCCCGGAAGGAAAGAAAGTCCCCGCATTCCTGGGTCTGAATTTCCGCGGTAATCATACCATCACAGCCGAGCCGGACATTACAATTACCGAAGCGTGGGTTCCTAACGACCCGGCTAACGGACGCGTCAATAACAGATCGACGGAAGCCAGCCGCGGCAAAGACATTCATCCCGACCGCTGGCCGATTGACAACATTATCGCTCGCGGCTACGCCCTTTGCACAATGTCCATGGGCGAACTCGCGCCGGACCCCAACGCCGAGTACACGAAAAGCGGCGTCGCGACCCTGTTCCCTCAAAAAGAAGTCAAAGACGGAACAGAATGGAAGGCGATTTCCATGTGGGCGTGGGGCTTGTCCTGCGCTTTGGACTATCTCCAGACTGACCCGGACATCGACGGAACGAAGGTTGCGGTTATTGGCCATTCCCGACTGGGCAAAACCGCTCTGTGGGCAGGCGCGTGCGACGAACGGTTCGCTCTGGTTATTTCCAACAACTCCGGCTGCGGCGGCGCGGCTTTGTATCGACGCCCGGTTGGCGAACGCATGAAAATCATGCAAAAGAATTTCCCGTACTGGTTCTGTGACAACTTGTTCAAATACGTTGACAAAGAAAACGATTTGCCGTTCGACATGCACGAATTAATCGCCCTGCAGGCGCCGCGACCGGTTTACGTTGCATCGTCCGAAAAGGACATTTGGGCTGACCCGAAAGGCGAGTTCCTGTCCGCCTGCAATGCTGAGTCCGTTTACAAGCTGTTCTGCCAGAACCCCATCGGCGACGCCAATCCGCCCAAAATGCCGCCTCTGGATACGCCCGTCGGCGGAATCATTCATTACCACGTTCGCAACGGCGGACACAACATCACGCCCTGGGACTGGGAACAGTACATGAACTTTGCTGATAAGTACTTAAAGTAATGCGGAATGCGTAAGCGAGACAAATCGTTGCCCGCTTGCGTCCTTACTATAAAAATCAAATATTATAATGACAATCGAGCTTGAACTCCTTTCCGACGAATTGCTGCCTGAATTTAAAATAGAAATGCAGCGAGCGTTTCAGCTGGGTGCGGAGGCAGAACTAGGCAGCGATTACATGGAAGTGTTGCCGGAAGCCGATATTGACCGCTCTCTCAATTCCGCTGGCGCGATTGCGTACGCCGCAGTCGAGAACGGAGAAATGGTCGGCGGCGCGATTGTCGTTATTAACGCCCAAACTCAGCATAACCATCTGGATTTTCTGTTTGTCAAAGTCGGACGGCAGAGCAGGGGCGTCGGCAAGTCAATTTGGTCGGAAATTGAACGGCGCCATTCTGCGACAAAAGTCTGGGAAACCTGTACCCCGTATTTCGAAAAGAGAAATATTCATTTCTATATCAACCGGTGCGGATTCCACGCCGTGGAACTGATGGTTGAGAAACACCCGGAAGAGCATAGCGCCGACGGCAAAGCTCATCCGGAACGCGGCGACGACCTGATGTTTCGCTTTGAAAAGCAAATGTCCCCGCCCGTCAGTTTCTGCTTCTGCGACTTGAAACCTCCTGTCGAGAACTGCGTCTAATTCCGAAAAATTCCTCGTCTAAAGATTAATTTTCACCAGCGAACATTCGACATATCTTTTTCGGTGAATGTATTCCTCCCCCAATATTTTGTCTAAATTCGTCGCCTTGGGGATAGGGTATTTCCAACCCCAAACGTCGTCGCGGTCGATTTTTGTACGAAACCAATCAACCACGCGCATGTTCGGACCGTTGTCTATGTACGTCTCAATGAGTCTGTTCACGTCGTCTTGAAACCCTTCGTAATGACTCCCGTTTGCTCTGAGACGTCCATCGAATTTCTCGCCAATGTGCCACAATTCATGTATTAACGTATCTAATTTTTCATCGATAGATTCCTTAAAGAATCGTGGGAAATAAATTCTCAAAATATAGTTTGCGATTGACCCATGCGGGGTTTTGACTTTTTGACATTTTACCCCCAATCTCTCGGCAAGGGACCCCGGCTTTGGCGTGCAGCCAATCATGGCGGCAACTCGTCCGTAATGCGCATTCTTTCTTACATCTCCCAAAGAATAGGCGATTCTGGTCGGGTCGATATGCTGTAACTGTGGAACCTTTTTGCAAATGTCGATACAAAACCGTTCGATCTGTTGTGTGTAGTTGATCATCTTCGATTAAAGCGGTAGTAACAATTTGAACAGAAACGTTACGCCCAAAGAGCGTTCATTTGAGCGTAAGATTTACAGCCCTGCAAGACGGCAGGGCTGACGAATGCGAGACAGTATAACACAGATTTTTAGTTTGTGTTAATTTTGAATCACTTTTTTTCGAATTTTTCGAAAAATTTTTTAGAAATTTGTTACTTCAGCCACTCTTTGAGCGTCGGGGCGACCGATCCCAGCCAGATTTCGTATCCTTTTACAGTCGGATGGACGAAGTCGGAAAGGATGTCGCGGGTTTCGACGCCGTCCTGGTTGAGGAATTTGTCGCCGATATCCATAAAGACAACGTGCTCGCCGTCAGCCAGTTTGGAAATGGCGGCGTTGACCGTCCGGACTTTCTCGCGGGACGGGTCGGTCGGCAATTCGCTTCGCGGAAAGACGCCCATGACCAGCAGTTTGGCGTCCGGCCAGAGGGTTCGGACTTTCGCGACGACGGCTTCCACGCCGCCGATGGTCATTTCCGGCGTCTGCTTCAGCCAGCCGATGTTGTTCGTCCCGATAAGCAGCATAACCGCCTTGGGATGAACAGCGTCCGCGTCGATATTGTCCAAAACCCACAGCAGATGGTGCGTCCCGATTCCGCCGAACCCCAAATTGACTCTCTTATATTCTCCCAGATACTTGTCCTGAACCGACTTCCCGGTACTGTCAAGCCGATGCGTAATGGAATCGCCGAGCAGAACAAGGTCAACGCCGCCCGCCGCGACAATTGCCGCTTTCTCCTTAAATCGGGCGTTATGATGGGAGCTAATCTTCGTTGGAATCGCTGCCGCGTTGGCTGGCTTAGACTCCGGCGCGTCTGCATAGACGGCGGAGACTGTTACAACGATTGTTGTCAAA
>JAZUMX010000818.1:0-1916 GCA_045603865.1 Thermoguttaceae bacterium | reverse complement strand
GCAAGCCGCCGCTTATCGGGGGCTGACGCACCCCGGCTCGCCTATCGATTTCTGTATTCTCGTTATTTTTCCTTAATTACCATCGGTACGTCTTCCGGAAATTCAAACTGCTGGACTTTGCCGTCCTTGGATTTGACGGTAACTTTGAGCGTCTTGACGGTCTTATAGATCGGGTCGCCAAACAGGTCGTCGTACTTGCCGGTGTTCGTGCGTTCGTGGCCGTCAAACACATTCTTCACCTTGTCGGTAACGTCAACGGTATTGTCGCCTGCGCCGTAAGCGGCAGAAACAATCTCCGCTTCGACAGTTGGATTGCCGAACAGCCTCAGCGGAACGCGGGCGACTTTTTCGGAGTCTCCGTCCTGACGAATGTCGAATCGGTTGATAACCGGGGCGGTGGCAACGCGCGGACGCACCGGCGGAATGTTGGCGGTCGCGTACGTGTCCGGGTCGTACATGGCGCGAATCTCTTCGTCTCCCAGATACGGACCGTTGCAGTCCACCCAGGCGATAAGCCGTTCTCGGTCTTCGCCTGTTACTTTAACGCCGTGATGTTCGCCGGAACAGGCGTTGTGAATCAGTCGGCTGACAGGGCTAAAGGCGGAATACGGCGGCAGGGTCTTGAGGTTTTCCGGGTCGTTCTTGTCGTAGCCTTCTACAACAAACAGACCGGCAATGTTGGCGGGGACGTTGCGAGAATCTTTCACTTTCGGAACGCTCCATCCGCATTTGCCGGAAACGAGGGTCAGGTACGGCTCGCAGAACGGGCTGGATTCGCCGGGGCGGGAGATGTTCTCGCGCCAGCGGTGATTGGACATTCTACAAGTCATGTTGAGCTTCTTATAGGCGTCGGATTCCGGGTCTTGATGGCATTTGGCGCAGTATTTGTCCAGAACGGGCTGAACGAACCGCATGTAGGAAATGGATTCCCCGGTTCCCCAGCTGGGCGGCGTGAGCTTTTGCGGACCTTTTTTCATCGCCATGTTCATGCCCTTGGCGGGAGAGTTCCCCTTCGTGTTGAGGTTGGATTCGTGACAGCCAAAGCAGCCGCGAATTTCGCCCGGCATGACGTTGGTAAACGTTCTCATGACGTGAATCGCCATGCCGTTTTCGTCCAGCATTTCAAAGTAGACGGACTGACCGGACGGCAGTTCAAAGAAAACGCTTCCATCGGGTTCAATCGGAACGGTTCCGAGAATGCGCTTGACGCCTTCCGCCTGGAAGACGGACACGGCAGGGCCGTCGTGCTGAACGGTTTTATGCCACGTCGTATAGGTTTTGGGGTCCATCTGAATAACGCGCAGCGCCTTGCCTTTTTCTTTCAGCTCGGGCGGGGCGTTGTCGAAAACGTTGTTGGAGTACAGATACCCGGGTCGCGGCTTGACGCCTTTGCCAATCTCGGGCCAGTCGACCATGTCCGGCTTGGTAATCGGGGCTTGACGCGCTTTGAGCGGCATAGCGTACCAGGCGTTGGAATTCGGGGCTTCGTGAATGAGTTCCTTGTTGCCGTAGACGTCCTGAAGGTACAGCTTGAAGAACCAGCCGTAGTCCGAACCGTTATAAAGGCACGTTCCCTTGCGGATTGAAACGAGCATGTATTCTTCCGACAGCGGGAAGGGGGACTTGAAGGCGTAGAACGCGCCGGACTTGTGATAGTCGTAGCTCGGAGGCGGGTCGTTGGGACCGTTGCCTGGATGAACCGGCCAGCCGCCGCCCAGTTCCGGCCACGGCGTTTCTCGAGTAATCCATTCCAAGCCGTCCGGGTAGTTCAGACCTTTGGACGGGTCGATGTATCCCAGCGTGCCGTCAAACCAGGCGTGATGACCAACGGCGGTAAAGACGACTTTATTTGTGCCGGGAATGGCGCGGGCTTCGGTTAAAACGTCCGGCCAGATGGACTGGTTGCCCCAGAACGT
>JAZUMX010000817.1:0-1760 GCA_045603865.1 Thermoguttaceae bacterium | reverse complement strand
TAGGATCCAGCGTAAAGGAACCAGTCAAAAGCATATCGCCAACTGAATTGCCCGGCGAGAACGTTGCATTTGCTTCAACTTCCAATTCGGCTTCCATCGCGCCTTTAATATCCACGCGACCGGAAGAAATGAAAACGCTTTCTGATCGTACGGAACCTTCTGCTTCAAATTCCATTTCAAATGAGCCTCCTTCTCCTGTACTGGACTTTATTGTTGCAGTTTGGTCTTTAGTGGAATCACTAAGTACAATTGCGCTTTGAGCGTCACAGATTGTAAAGTTACCATGTAAATAATTGATGTAATCCATTTGTGCCGACAGGTTCCCGCCGTTAGAAACAGAAACTTTTCCTAACGTGTAAACATTAGTGTTATCTTCTACATTCTCTGTATCGCCATCGTTAATCACTGGCTTAAACTGACGTCCGGCAATCGTAACCTGCGCCTGATCGATGAACGTTTCTCCAGCGTCAATTCCGCCGTCAAAGGAATATGTTCCTTTGTCTTTGAAGGTTAAAGTATCTGTATAAATATCTCCATATCCCGTCGAAACGTTGCCTGAAAACGTTGCTACAGTGTCATCGCCTGAAAAGGTTAAATTATCATTAACATATAACGCTCCGCCATCTCCTGCTGAATTATTAATAAAATCTAATTTACAGTCTGAAAAAGAAACCGAGAAAGTACAAAATATTGCGCCACCGATTTCAGCTGAATTTTTATTGAAATAAAATTGACCGTTAGAAAATACGGTTGAGTCCGTACTTAAAAATGCGCCGCCTTCTCCATCACTAATGTTTCCTGTGAAGAAAAAGCGACCAATGGAAAACTCGGCAGGTCCCAAAGAACATACTGCGCTGGAAGTATTGTTTTTAAAAGTAATTATTGAGTTTTCATTGTATCCATGTAATTCAAAATTGGATTTGTCGTACTGAGAATGATTAGAAACAGCTCCCCCATAATACATATCAGACTGATTATTATCAAACGTAACATTATCGGCATTGATAATAATATTAGTAGAAACGCTTTCACTAAAAATACAACTTTTGAAATCGCGAATATACAAATCTTTAAGGTTTATCGTTGAGGCGTTGTTACCGGAGAGATTGTACAAGTGGAAACATCCATCACCCACATAATTGCCAGTAATTGTTACCTGGTTGGACGCTGATGCAGATTGGAGGGTAAAATTAGATACAGAATTATTATCCAGGTTAACAACATATCTTTGATAATCACCGATACTGCCTGTTACTTGGGGAGTAATATCTTCAGAAATCGTAATGACGTCGCCGTTTGCCGCGCCTTCAGCCGTTTGGACGGTATAAAGATCCGAGCCTGTGTAGTTAGGCGTGTCAGAGCCATTGTAACGATTAATGACAACGTCTGCCATGACGTTGATGCAAATAATGGAAAGACCCAGAACAAGCGTCAGTAATCGACCGAAAGTTAAAATGCGGGAAGTATGGAATTCGCAGTTGTGAGAGTTGACCATTATTTTACTCCGTCAAGTGTAAAAATGGGGGGTATGGGAATAAAACGACCGTTTGCGCCGGAACGTCCACGCAGTAAACAGGATTCGTCTGTAAACTTATATATATTATAAGTTATGTTCTTAAAAATGCAAGGGATAAGGATTACATTTTAAGAAAAAATATTGAAAAAAGACAAGATAGGTAAAGAGTCTATGAAATATGAATGGAGGGGGTAGCCGTCAAGAACGTTGATTTCCTGTTGCGGATTTTATCCGCGATCCAGAA
>JAZUMX010000816.1:0-4289 GCA_045603865.1 Thermoguttaceae bacterium | reverse complement strand
TGGGTATCTTCGAATCCCGCGTTTTCGGATACAAAACCTTGCCCGCTTGACTGGACGCTATCTCCTAAGCCGTCTTCCGTATACGTTGCAATGAGTTTTCCGTTTGCGTTGTATTCGTACCGGGTTATTGCGCCTAAAGAGTCCGTAACAGTTAGTAAATCGCCGTAGGCGTTGTAAGCGTACGTTGTGATTGAAGCGCCGGTTGTAATTGTCGCGAGCTGTCCGGCGGCGTTGTACGTATAGACAGTTACAGCGCCGTTGACGTCGGTTGACTGCGTCAGCTGACCGAGGTTGTTATAGACGGACTGCGTTGTCAGTCTGCCTGCCCCGGTCTGCGCGGCGGGAAGCGTCGTCTGAATAAGACGGTCTAAATTGTCGTACTGGTAGTTGGTCGTACGCCCCAGCGGGTCTGTGGAAGACGTCAGACGGTCGGCTGAATCGTACGTATAAAGCGTGGCAGCCGCCAAGGCGGTTCCATACGCCGTCGTTTCCGTTAAGACGTTCCCGCGGGCGTCGTATGTGTAAGCGGTAACGAAACCTAACGCGTCGGTAACGGAAACAAGCCGTTTGTCGGCGTTGTAGGCGTAAAGCGTTACGACGTCGTCCGTCTCTCCGTTTTGTAAATCGTCAACCTCACCCACAACCTGACGCGCAGACGTCGTTAAGCCGGTAACGGAATCGACTGTATAAAGGGTAACGTTCCCCAGCGGGTCTGTATAGGAAGTAACCTGATCGAACGTTCCGTCGTACGTCCAGCGTTCTGTGGATTCGTCCGGATAAGTAACGAGCGTTAAGTTCCCGCGGGCGTCGTATTCGTAAAGCGTTTGACGGTAATCAACGGAGGACGTATTAGAATTATTCTCCGTACGCTGTAACAGCAAGCCGTTGGAATCGTACGTTGAAAAGATTTCTATCCCGTTGGTATTTTGATAAACGACGTTGTTGCCAGCGTCTAAAACGTAGCTGGTCGTTACGCCATATTTATTGACGTATTCGCCCTGTCCGTCCTGCTGACTAACAAGCTGAGCCGGATGGGCGGCATCGTAGCCCTCAACAGACAAGTCCGGCAAAGCCTGGCTGACAAACGCCGATTGCTGCATTTCCGTAATCCCGTTCCGGGTTATCGACGTTAAAACGTTGTCTTGATACGCATACGCCGTTACCGTTCCGTCCGGGTCTGTTTGAGTTAAAATCCGGTTAGAAGTTCCATCGTACGTAAACGACGTTGTTTGAGGCAAACTCTGATTGTCTGCTGCCGGCTGGGTTATGGACGTTAAACGGTTGTACTGATCGTATGAATAGGTTGTTGTTCGCCCGGCAAAGTCTGTTACAGACGATAAAAGACCGTTTGCATAATTGTACGTTGTAACGCGCCCGGATTCGTCTGTTTTAGAATACGCCGTTCCGTCTGCGTTGTACGCCCAAGTTGTTGATTTGCCGTCTGTCAAGCCTTCCCGAAGCGTTAATTGCCCGGCGGAATTAAACGTAAAACGTTCGTTGTGGTCAATAATCGTGTAACCGTTAAGATTGGGCGTTAATGTAGAATTGACGGATTCGCCGTCTTCCGCAATGAAGTCCGTGCCGTCCCACGTAAACCAGACTTTCTTTCCGCAGGAGCGTTCCCAGTTGATGCCGGAACCAACCTGATTGTCCCAGTTGGAAAAGTTGAGATGGGAAAGACCGGTTAAATTGACGCCTGCGCCGTAGGGACTGTCTGAAAGGTTGACGATGCTGGTTTGCCCGGTAAACGTTTCATTGGACGTTGTATTGTCAGCGTAGGTGTAAAGCAGTTCAATCGTCCAGTCATAGCGCCCGGAAGAAAGAGCGCTTGTATCGAGATTGGCGGCAATGGTAAACTTCTCTGACGGGTCAAACGAGCCGACGGTATAATAAACGTCTTGCGTTATGTTGTCTATTGTATACGTTGCCTTGACGCTGACGGGGGATTCGTTCAAACTGTTTTGAGGAAGAACGGCTTCCGCCTTAAGATATTTACTGCCGAACGAAGAGGGGAAAGAATGAAACTCTGACGGAAATTGCGGAACTGCCGCATTTTGCGATATATCGTTAATTCCGCAAGTACATTCGCACTTTGGATCGGATTCCGGGTCCGGGTCTGATACGTAGTCCGGCTGAAAGGAAACGCTGACGACCAGGTCGTTGTAGTCGTTGTCTGTCCAGTCTTCCAAGCGATAAACGCCCAAGACGCCGCCGTTACGCTGTAAATCTGATGAATCCGTGGGAAAAGTAAAAGAGTCTCCCTGTTTGACGTTAATGGTATTTGCCCCAGAGATACCGTTGGGAGTTACGGTAACGGATTGACCGCCGACGGTAAACGTCATGGAGTCGTTTTCGTTTGCGGTTTCTGACCCGATGAAATTAACGGTTAGCGTCCCGTTACAGGTAAATACGCCGTCTTCCAGATAGGTTTGAGCGTAGGTTTCGTTATTGATAACGCCGTTTGCCGGAGTTACGGAAAGCAGTTCCCGATTTTCGAGCGGCTCGAATCGCGAAGTACGAGAGAAACGAGAAACGCTCTTGCGCTTGGATTTGTTCTGAGCGAAAAGCATTTTAAGCAGCTGCATTCTCATTTCTCCTGTACGTGTTAATTATTGGGAATTAGTTTTTGACGGCAATTTATATTTGCGAAAAGTTCCGCTTATTATTCTATTTCGACAACGTCATTCTTTAATTGTTACTATCAATATAATCGCTGCAAAAGAAAATGTCAATACCCCAAAACAAGAATTTTCTCAAATTTTTTTCAAAAAAATTCGGAAATATCTTGATTTTCTAAAAATATTTTCTAATCTCTATGATATATTGCTATAAAAATGTTTAGTATCACTTTTTATAAGTAACCGGATTATTTATATGTTACGTACATAATGCACTAATGCAGAAAAATTTTGACATAAAATTACGCTTATCTACTATACCCTACACACTCTATATCTTGATAGTAATTCTGTTTGCAAGTTCCACGCCCGCTGTCCGTACTGCCAGCCGATCTGCAAGGAAACGGAGCCGGATCTTCGCATGATTTCAGACAACCATTGCATTCGCTGCCATTTTGACGTCGAAAAGAAATAGACGCCGTCCGAAAAGCCGTTGTCAGCCAAACATTAAAACCAGTTTTTTAGAATATTCCCTGATGTTATCCAATTCAAAACAGCCGTTGTTGTCCATTCAGAATCTGGTCAAGTATTTTCCCATCCGCAAAGGCATTTTCTCGCGCGTTGTGGCGAACGTCCATGCTGTTGACGACGTCTCGTTCGACATTCCCGAGGGAGAAACGCTGTCGCTGGTCGGCGAGTCCGGCTGCGGAAAGACCACAACCGGCAGAACGCTTCTTCGACTTATCGAGCCGACTTCCGGCAAGATTTTTTATAACGGAACCGACATCGCCAACGCGTCAACGTCGCAAATGCGCGCGCTGAGAAAAGACATGCAAATCGTCTTTCAGGATCCGTACGGCTCGCTCAACCCGCGAATGACCATTCAGAGCATTGTCGAAGAAGGGCTGATTATTCAAGGCGGATACACAGCCAGCGAACGCAAAGACCTGGTTTGCCAGACGCTCAAAAAGTGCGGGCTTGACCCGTCGTACATCAGCCGATACCCGCACGAGTTCTCCGGCGGACAGCGTCAGCGCGTGTGCATCGCCCGCGCTCTGGTTCTCAGCCCAAAATTCGTCGTTCTGGACGAACCGATTTCCGCGCTGGACGTCTCGATTCAGGCGCAGATCATCAACCTGCTGGCGGACTTGCGCGACGAATACAATCTGACGTACCTGTTTATCTCTCACGACTTGTCGGTTGTAGAATACCTGTCCAACCACGTCGCCGTCATGTACCTGGGCAAGATTGTCGAAATGGCGGACAAGGCGACGCTTTACGGGAATCCGGTTCACCCGTACACGCAAGCGCTGCTTTCAGCCATTCCCACCGTCGACCCGTCCAAACGCCGAAGCCGCATCGTCCTGCAGGGCGACGTCCCCAGCCCGATCAACCCGCCGCAAGGCTGCCATTTCCACCCCCGCTGCCCGCACGCAACCGAACGTTGCCGAACGGAAGCCCCGCAGCTGATTAACATCGGAACCGAGGACAACGTCCATCAGGTCAGATGCTTTTTAGCGGAAAAGGATTCTGGAACGTCCGGACAAGTTATACAAACCGTCGAGAAAAACGAGCCGACGCCCCCAAAACAGCCGCAAGGGAAAAGCAAGAAGAAGTCCGGAAAGAAAAGACGGTGATAAAGCGAATTAATGGAAGGCGGTAATGAAGCGA
>JAZUMX010000815.1:0-2320 GCA_045603865.1 Thermoguttaceae bacterium | reverse complement strand
TGAGCGAATCCGACGATTTTGGAATCCATGCAGTCCAAATGATGGAGCGTAATCGCCTCGAGCGTCATTGGCAGTTTGGGAGAGCCGAACTCGTACTCTCCATGATGGCTGATGATGAGATGCTTCAGCTGAGTTTTGAGGTATTCCGGCATGTCTTCGCCAGACATTCGTTCTGATTCCGCAATCTTTTCGTTGAGCTTTTCGACGCCCATAACCAGATGTCCCAACAGCTGTCCTTCGTCTGAATAGGCAATCTCCACGTCAAAGCGGATTTCGTCAATTTTGCTGATGTCGTGAACCAGCGCGCCGGTAAGAAGCAAATCTCGATTCAAAATCGGATACAGCGCCGCCGTCTTGTCCGCCAGTTCCATGACCGTCAAGGTGTGTTCCAGCAGTCCGCCTTTGTAAGCGTGATGATTTTTAACCCCGGCGGGGGCGTCGCAGAACTGCGTCATGAACTCGTTGTCGACCAGCAGGCAATCCGCCAGGTTACGAAGCGCAGGGGTTTTAATCGTTTCGACAAGCTGTTTAAGACGTTTGACAAGTTTGGCAACGTCAATTCCCGACTGTTTGACGTAGTCGTCCTGATTGTAAGCGTCCTCCTCTGCATGAACCAGTTTTTTGGCGATAATCTGCAAATTCCCCTGAAAGACCTGGGCTTTCCCAAAAACCTGAGCGTAATCGCCCACTTCAAACGCGCGCGCAACGTTTTCGCCTGCGTTCCACATGCGGACGGTCAGCGTCCCGGTTTTGTCGTAAATTTCAATTTGAAGATACGAGTCTCCGTTTCTGTTAAGACGAACCTGTTTGTTGGCGATACGGTATACGGAACAGACTTCTGCTTTATCGGCAAGGTCTTTGATAAACTGATGTTCAGGCATCTGAGGGCTCTTAATGGTTGATAAAAGGGCAAGGAATATTTGACGTAACGCGCCTTTGAGCGGGAAACAGTTCAGGGCGCTTTGACGTTAGCGGGGCTGTTCGTCTAACTCCTGTAATAGCTTTACTTTTCAGGGTTGAGTATATCCTAAATTCCTCTATTAGGAAACTGTGATTTGACGTTTTCTGATTAAAATTAAAAAATTTTTGGAAAAAACCTGAAAAAAACGGACTCTCCCTCTGGAAAAAACTTTAGAAATGCTGTAATATATTATAATCGTTTAGAATAGACATAAAGCGATATTGAGAACCTGTTTCGTTTTAAGCCTGTTCCGATAGCGCTATGATTCAATCCGGTTATTACTTCGATATATACCTGCGTCAATACCTGTATCTGTTGAAACGCTCAACTGTTTTTTATTTTTAAGGCGTTCTGTCCGACAGACGTATTCGAATGGCAATATCGAATGGTTATATTTTTAAAAAGGCAATAGGCAGTAGGCATTGGTAAGTAGTTAGTGGTTAGTGGTAAGTTAGATCATCGCTTGCGTCCTAACCACTAACCACTAATTACTAATTAAACTCGCAACTGCCCTTCACAGAGGTATCCTAAATGAGTACGAAGGCCAAACCTGTTGCGGCTCCCGACAAAAAATCGTCTGCAAAAAAATCAGACGCGTCCAAAGCCGCCAAATCAACCTCAGTAGCCGGAAAGAAGACGTCTGCATCTGCTTCCACCGCTAAAAAGTCAGCAAAAAAGGCAGACGTTTCGTCAGAGAAACCCACAAAAAAGACTGCGAAAAAATCCATGACTGCTGATAACGAAGAAGAAAAAACAGCCGCTCCAAAAACAAAAAAAGCTACGGCGAAAAAAGCTGGAGCCAAGTCTTCAGTAAAAGAATCGAAGACTGCAAAAGTCCCTGTCTCAAAGACCTCAGAAGATAAAAAGACTGCCAAAAAATCAACGGCTAAAAAAGCTGCGGTCAAAACGCCAGTAGAAGAATCGCCGGCGAAAACAACAAAGGTTAAAAAATCTTCTGCAAAGAAAACGTCTAAAGCTGATAAAGAGGCTCAGCAATTGTTCGATGTAACGGAAGACGCTCCCAAGAAGTCTACAATCCGTGAAAAAGTCGAACAAAAGCGACGCAAGAAAGCTGAAAGCGAAAAGGCTGAGCCGGAAATTGAACTCATTAAGAATAGCATTGAACCGGAACAGATTCCTCTGGAAGACGACTACGCCGACGAACTCGAAATCAATGAAGAAGAGGATGAAGAAGATTCTTATGAAGAAGACAATTACGACGATTCTTCAGACGATTTTGAAGACGACCTGAGCGATTTGTCAGACGATTCTCTCGACGCCTTCGACGAAGACTCTGACTTCTTTGGAGACGAAGAAGATATGCCTCGCCGAAAGGTTAAAAAACGCAAGCTGAAAAAG
>JAZUMX010000814.1:0-3358 GCA_045603865.1 Thermoguttaceae bacterium | reverse complement strand
GTACCACATGATTCTGCCAAACGAAAGAACAAATGAGCTTCAGGGAATTCAATTCGACCCGGTTGAAATTCACTACGTGCAATTCCAATGGGACGTCCCCGCGTTTACAATCGGTACGAAGCTCAAGTACAAAGACGCGTTGGCAAAACAGCGATTTAATGGACCGCGTTCTTCCGATATGGGAACGCTTTGGTTTGAATACACCAGCCCGGACTGCTCGGAATCGTTCGACATCCGCATTCCGGTTTCCGGTCAGTCAAAAGAAGAACTCAAAGAACCACCCAAGGGTCCGATTCAGGTCATGTCAATTCGCGTTCGGTCAAGCAACTAAGCAAAAGACTGATCAACTAATCAAAGGCTGCCAGTCGCCAGCCGTTAGCCGTTAGAGTTTAACGCTCAACGCTAACAGTTGGCGGCTTGCAGCTATTTTCTTACAGCTATTTTCTTAATCCCAGGGCTTCCAGGCACGCTTGCGTCGCGGGCTGATCGCAGTAAACGTTCTGGAATTTCGCGCCGTAGCGAAGGCTCCATTTTCGGATTCGCTCCGTATTCTCATTGAATTTTTTCTGAAAATACTTCAGCTGGGCTTCCGTGATTGTCAGATTCCAGCTTCGCCCGGTTTCAGCGTCTACAACGGTAATGTCGCCATACAAGCCAACGCCGCGTTCGAAGTCTGAATAGAGGCGTAAAACCCGGGGGGAATAGCCCGCCTGCTGCAATAACGACAGACCTTGAGGGAAGGAGTCGTCGTACATGTCGGTAAGAATCAAAACCGCGCCTTTGTGAGAGTCAACCTGAACAAGCTTTTGCGCTGCCTTGAGGAACGACGTCGCTTTTTTGGACTCGGTTTCCGAAGCTCTGCGGAAAAATTGAAGCGCGTAGCCGATGTCGCCCTCTGCGCCTATTGCATGTTCCGCTGGCTGAAGCTGGTCGTCGTACGTATAAACGTTCACCTGATTGTTTCTTCGCACTGCGACAAAAGCCAGAATCGCCGCCAGACGCGTTGCGGTATCCAGTTTGGACGTTACAGCGCGCGGCGGAATCAGCCGCATGCTTTCTGACCGGTCAACGAGAATATGACAATACTGACGAGCGGACGACTTGTATTCTCTGACCAGCAATTCGTCCATGCGAGCGCAGTATCCCCAGTCTACTGAATGGAGGTCGTCTCCGGGAGAATAATCTCGATACCCCGTGATTTCCGTCCCCCCTGCCAGGTTGCGATGCGGCGGCTGATAAAGGATGTCTCCGCTTTTATCCGCCGACGGCGCGCAGGACGCATAGACCGACTCCGCAATTTTAGCGCACAACCGCATTTGGCGTTCAAAACGTTCATCAAACAAAGGGATTCTGGAAAGGAAATCTTTCATGGTATGGAATAGGGAGTGGGGAATAGGGAATAGGCGCGAAGCGCATCCGCTAGAACCGCTTTAGCGGTTCAATATTAGTAGCCGTGGGTTTTAACCCACGGAGGGAATAGGGAGTGGGGAATAGGGATCAGTTTTAAAATTCGCCACAGGCGAATTACTATTCCCTAAATTTGGCGTCTCGACATCCTCTTCCATTTTAATCCATTTGAACGTATTTGTCCACAGGGAAGAACGTTTTTTTTCGATTTTTTTGCCGTATAATTCACTCTATTTACATTATCGCATATATCTGCAACGACGATAACTTACCGGAAGAGTCAAAAAATGTTTTGAGTTTAAAACGAACCATTTTCAAAGAATTATCGTAGTAAGCAATAACCTTTTAAAAAACGATTTATTCCGATTTCGCACCCGACAAGGTCGGTTCCTGATTGCGAGTTGCAAGAGGAGCGAACGTCAATAAATCAGGCATTACAAATTTTAAGGAGTTTTTATCATCATGAAAAAATTTTTTGGTTTATGCGCTATTTTGGCGCTCATTACCAGCGGCGTTGTCTTCTCGGACGAGGTCAAGTCTATTGTAGAACAAAATGCTGACCCAGACGCTGTACAGGCGGTCGAATCCGCAGTCGACGATTCCAACGCCATGCCAATTCAAGAAGCTTTGCCGGAAGATTCTGGCGTCCCCGCGGTTGCGCCGTCAGAAGCAGTTGAAGAAGCAACCGAAGAAGCAATCGAAGAAGCGCAGCCTGAATCCGATCAGCTTACGCCGGCTATCAATACGCCGTTTATCCTGGGCGTTATTACATCGCCAGTTCCGCCTATGGTGCGAGCGCAAGTCAATCTGGAAGAAAACACAGGGCTGTTTGTTCAGACGATTAAACCCAACGGACCTGCCGCTAAAGCCGGCGTCCAGCCTTATGATATAATTATCGCTATCGACGGAGCTGCGATTACTAATGTCAGCGATCTTTCCTCCAGGATTCAAAGCGCCGCTGGCAAACCTCAAAAGCTTACAGTATTGCGCCGCGGAAAGGAATTGACTTTAGACGTAACCGCTCAACCGGCAGACGCGCCTCGTCAACCTCACGGTTTCCTGTTCGGAAATCAAGCTCCCCATTCTCAACAACTTTTTATCGATCCGATGGCGCCCAATTACGATCCCGATGAAGACGACGGCAATCTCGATCCGGCTTTCCCCAGACTTCAGCAGTTCATGGATCGTCAGCGTCTGCAAATGGATAACATGCGTCAGCGCATGGAAGCCATGGAAAACGCCTTGCGCCAAGGCATGCCGGGATTTGTTCCCTTTGCACCCGGAATGGTTCCTGCGCCAGCGCCCGCTCCCAACGGCGTTCTGACCCCTGCTCCCGCGCCTAACGGAATGGTTTTGCCCCCGCCGCAAATGAACGATCCGAACGCTCCGGTTCAGCGCGATTCCTTCTCCGTTCAGGTCCACAAAAGCGGAAACGAACCGGCAATCATTAAAATTCAGGAAAACGGAAACGAATACATTGTCGATGAAAACAGCATTGATCAGCTGCCGGAAAACGTCCGAAATCGTTTGAACTTTAAAATTCAAACCAGCGACAAATAATCGCAGAAATCAATAAAGATTCATAAAATCGCCAAAGTGGTCGGTTTCAACGCTAAACGGTCAAGAAAAAACCATTTCTTAACCGCTAAATGTCGAAAACTGACCACTTTTTCTTTTTCGTCCTCTTGTCTGGGATTCTAAATTGATTATACTAATCTATTATGAATATCGCTCAATTAATAGAATCGTTTTTGGAACCGTTTGCGCCATTAAAACTGGCAGAGGACTGGGACAACGTCGGGCTTCTTCTGGGACGGCGCAGCAAGACGGTTAAACGGGTCATGACCTGTTTGACCGTAACGCCGCAATCCGCTCAGGAAGCCGTTGAAAAACGCGTCGATTTAATCGTTTCCCATCACCCAATTCTGTTCCGCGCCGTAAAACGCCTCAC
>JAZUMX010000813.1:0-2304 GCA_045603865.1 Thermoguttaceae bacterium | reverse complement strand
ACGTGGACCTCTTCCCCGGCTTGTGGACGAGTTGCAATCTGATAGGTCAGCAGTTCAGAGCCGCCGCGTCTATTGAACCGACGTCGCCGGCTGTTACACTCGCGTCCGACAAAAACGGAGCCGCGCTGGCGTGGGCTATTGACGGCGAAAAAAAAGCGCAGCATTTCGTTTTCGCCTGTCAGCAATGGCAGACCGTTCCCGGGTTCGGAATCGTTGTGAAAAACATCGTGGATTTCTGGTCTAACGGAGAATTTGACCCGTATGTAACAGAAGAATTCCTGGACGAAGACGGGCGCATGCCGACCAGTTCCGTTGACGCGTTCTCCCTTCCAGGCGAAGACGTCGTTCCGCTCTGGACGATTTTAGGCGTGATTTTGCTCATCGCCGTTTGCGTCGAGTGGTGCTTGTACCAGCGTCGCTGGCTGGAGTAAGATGGGGCGCATAATGATCGCGTATGTTTAGAACGCAGAGATCGCAGACTCCTCGCAGAATACGCAGACGGGCTGGGAATGTGGCGACGACGCTAACTACGTTAGCTGCGCCACGATTCCCGCCCGATTTTTTTAAAATCGCAAGTGAACATAGTATTTCTCCCCGCCGTTTCCTTACATTCTGCCAACTTACCTATTTTATCAAATTGAGACGGCATATCATATATTTTAAAAAAATTTTAAGAAAAATGTTCAAAAAACGAATAAAATGCTTTGACAAGAATAAAAATGCTTGTATAATTAAGTAGGAATATTGAGATCAGAAAAATTTTTCACTTTTTTCGTATATTTTGGAAATTTTTTAATATCTCAAACACTCAATAGTAGTGTGGAATTATAAAAAGAAATAATCTAAACGCGTAACTCGTATAGTTAGCGACATACATTCATTCATTTTATTGTTTTAGGAGAACGTAAACATGACACGCCTCAACTCTAAGGGTTTTACCCTTGTCGAATTGCTGGTCGTTATCGCCATTTTGGCGATTTTGATCGGCTTGATGCTTCCGGCTATTCAAGTTGTCCGTGAAGCAGCTCGACGTTCACAGTGCAGCAACCAGCTGCGCCAATTGGGAGTCGCTTCCCACACTTATCACGACAATCACAAAAAGCTTCCGCCGTCCTGCCACAAGGTTTCCTCTGGCGATGGTTCCGGACAAGCCGAAGACGACCTTCAGCCAATCGGCTACAGCTGGATGGTTGACATTCTTCCGTTCATGGAAGAATCCGCTCTGTACGATCAGTTTGACGCCAAACAGGGATCTCCTGACGACGAAGCTTCCGATGAAGAAGTTCGCGAAGGCATCAGCCGTCGTATGAAGGGCTTCATCTGCCCCAGCTCCAGCCATCAGCCCACTGGACTTATGGACAGCGGCGATGAAGACAAGCAAGGCATTACCAACTACGTTGTTATGAGCGCTACTCACGCTGAATCCCTTAAGCTGGCTGTCGAAAAAGGCTCCAAGGGCTGCAACTACGACACCACCGCCACCAAACCGGACGGAGCCGTTTATCCTGGTTCTAAAACAACGTTGGAAGGCATTAAAGACGGTACTGCCAACACCATCTACACGACAGAAACGACTGACGAATATCGTCGTTGGGCTGTCGGCGCGGATGCGTCCGTTGTCGCTCTGCCGACCAGCGCTTCTGGCGCTTCCAAGACCATCAGCTTCATCAACAAAGGCGAAGGTCAGAACTTCAAGTACGCCGCTATTACCGGTTGGGAAATTGGTAAATTCAATGACGAAACCACCATTAAAAAGGACAACCGTCTGAGCTACCTGAGCTGGAAATATGACGACACCGAATGGTCCAGCTCCAATGGTTACGTTGACGTTGTTTCCGAAAAAGCGACAGGCAACGTTACCGCCGCGCCGAGCGAAGCCCAGGACCAGGTCCGCAAGGGCGTCAGCTCCTATCACAACGGCGTTATCGTTCACGGTCTGTGCGACGCTTCCGTTACCAACATCAGTACTGAAACCGACCCGCAGATTTACATGTTCATGACGACTGCCAACGCCGGCGACCCGTCTGAAAAACCAGAGTAATGAGTTTAGCATCTGTTGGGGCGTTAACGCTGAACTTGATCGTTTAGCGTAACGTCCAACCGGAACGCCCTTGAATGCAACCCGCGTTCAAGGGCGTTCCTTTTTAAATTAGTAATTCGTAATGCGGAATGCGTAATTATGCAAGAGGGATTCTCGACTTTTTCGATTAAAAAGCGCTTGCGCTTTTTAGAACTTTGTGTTCTTTATGGTTCAAATTATTCTTCGGCGACAGGGGACTGCCGCGATCCGGGCATATCCATGTG
>JAZUMX010000812.1:0-7327 GCA_045603865.1 Thermoguttaceae bacterium | reverse complement strand
CGAGAGCTGGAAAGATTCCGACGCTGACCACGACGGCGAGAGCTGGAAGCATGCCGACGACGATGACGAAGACTCCGACGATGATGAAGATGAGGAAGATGAAGTCGATGACGCTGTAGATGCCGACGTTAATGGCGATGACGAAGATGAAGAAAACGATGACGAAGGGAACGGCAATAAACACGACCTCATCAGCGATTTTATCAATAATAAAATGGATCATTTACCGTTTCCTGAAAAAATCAGAAAACTCCATGAATTGTTTTTGGAAAAGGTAATAAACGTCAATCGAAATCTGGACGTTCCCAAAGAGAAATACTTTTGTCTGACGGAAACGTCTCTGGGCATAATTTCATTCAATCAGGCTCTGCCTCCAATACTGTTGCAGCGTCTGCTGCGAAAGATATTCATATTGTTCCATTCCATGAAAACAAACAAGAAAGAGAAAGAATCTCTGTATCCCTTTAAGAAGGAAAAGGTCGGGGATTTTACTAACAGAATGGAAGAAATCGGATTCGACGACGCCTTGCAAGAGGTAATCTCGCAGCAAGATTACAAGTTTGCAGTAGCATGCGCTTTGAACAGCTTTTGCCATAAACATCAAAGCGAGCTTTTTTTCGGTTGTGAGTACCTGTACCCGATTCGCTAAAACGATTCAAAACGGCGCGTTTGAGGTATATTTGTCTAAAAAAACAGCCCTGGGATAAGCGTTCCCAGGGCTAATGAATCAGCCGGTTTTACAGCGCAGCGTTATTCTTTATTTTCAGCGTCAACTCTGACCTTCCAAATTCCATATTTGGTGGCGACAATCAAATATTTGTCGTCTTCAGTAAACTTAATATCCAAAATGGGAGTCGGCGATTCCATTCCCGGCACTTTCAACGTTTCCAAAATTCGACTTTTAGTAATCGACAGGAATGAAACGACTCCGGTATTCGAACCGTATGCAATCAGTTTACCGTCGTGTGAAAAAGTAAAGACGTCAATCTTTTCCGTATCGGAAGTAAACAAAGGCCGTCTGAACGTTTCCTGATGAATGGCGTAATTCCAGATTCGGAATGTGCCGTTTCGTTCCAGCGTTCCCAATTCCCGGTTATCTTGTGAAAATTCAGCGCAAATCAATTCGCTGTCCAGGTTGAGAGACAGCGGCTCTCCCTGCATGAACAAATCCCAAATATAAACAGAATTGTTTTTATATCCAGCCAAAAATTTTCGACCTTCTTTGGAAGCGTAAACATATACAACTTTATTGTGAAGCGTCTGGTATTTTTTAATTACGTTTCCGGATTTTAAATCATAAATTGAAACGCGTCCTTCCAAATCTCCAAAATACAGGAAGGAGCCGTCAGCGGAAAAGACGACTGAATGATAATTCTCGTTAGGAACTTCTAAAGAGAAAATCTCTTTCCTTTTGTTGATATCCCAAACCAGCAGCTGGTTGTCAAAATCTCGGACAATCGCCTTGGTGTTGTCTCGAGTTGTCATTGTAAAGATAACCGCAGACAAAAGCGCGTTGGGAATTGTTCCCATTTCAGTTCCTGTGGCAACGTTGCGTAACTGGAACACTCCGCTGTCGGTTCCAAAAGCAACCGCCTCTCCGTTCTCTGTAAGATACAGCGAGGAGACTCTCACATCCAATGGCGAAATAGAACCTGGATCCTGAACCTGATTAATCTGCTCCGGTTTACGGTTTATAAATTCAATCGACCAGGAAAAACGGTTTGCCAGACTATCGTCTTTTTCGACCTGTTCGCTGCCGATGGTATATGCAATAACTTGAACGCCCACCAGGAGCAGCGGCGCCAGCGCCTGCAAGATTACCAGCAGAGCAGGAATAAGTTGAGATCCCGCTTTGATTTTTCGGCTATGATAAATCTCTTCCGTTTCCCATCTAACGTTATTCAGCTCCGAATAATGCAGAATCAACGGCTTGAAGCGAGACAAATGCCCAAGGTTGCGGCGTCCAAAGAACAGTCGCTGACCGGATTTCAAAACAATGATGTAATCTTCGTCCAGACGTCTGGGAGCAATTCCCCAAACGCCGTTGTTGGGTGGCGTGCCGCCATAGTAAAGCCTTTGAAGAATATAATCAACTTCACTCCAGGCGTGCGCCGGGATGTTGTGACTGTTGCTGCACCCGATGCCCTGTTCGTTGATAAAACTGCGGTATGATCTTTTATGCCATGCTGCAATGAAATAAACAATCGCAAGGATTATTAAAATAACTCCCAATACAATAAAAATTAAATCATAGCTGTTTCCGACGCCTTGATTGGGAGCGCAAAACAGTGAAAAGGCTATCATTCCAAGCCCGCACAGCAGATATAAAACGCCCAGAAGCTGACGAACCAAAATAGTTGTTGGATCGGCATGAAAAATATCACCAGAATCAATGTTGATGATTTCCGACTCGGAATTCAAATCGTTTTCGTCAGACGATTGTGGCAATTGGGAATTGTAGTCCATATACTTTAATAAAATTTTCTGAGATTGCTGCAGTAAAAACACCGCTTTGAAGCGCATTTTAAAAGCGATACAGACTCCTGAGGAGCATTTTACTCAAAAATAAATATATCGCTTTTTCAAATATCTACACAATATTAATAATATAGCAAAATTTTTTTCTTTGTTTAGTATCTGTATAAGAATTTTTAAAATATTTTTTTATAATAGTTCCGAATTTAACGGTTTTTTGTTAAAAACTAAAAATTATTTTTATTATTTCCGATGAATTACCAAAATGAATTTGTAAAAGTGATTAAAATATTTAATAGTGGAGATTTACACTATTCCTTCAACCTAAAATATGAAACGGCTGCTGGCATGCATGAACGAGTCGTTTCTGTATGAGGTTATATAATATGGCAGTAGAACATTCAAGTAATCAGAAAGAATCCGACAAGCTCAGTATGAAGCAAAAGCTGTATTTTGCTCTTTCCGCAAGAGTAAATCAGCTGGCAGCGTTAATTTTGCTCATACCAGGGCTGCCAATCATGCTGTTTCTGATTATTTTGGTTCATATTACTTCTCCAGGACCGGCAATTTATAAACAGCGCCGCGTTGGTAAAGACGGCAAAGTTTTTAACCTGATGAAAATCAGGACGATGCTCAAAGACGCAGAAGCCAAAACGGGTCCTGTCTGGACGGCGAAAAACGACCCACGAATTACGCGTTTAGGCAGAATTCTCCGTCCGCTTCACCTGGACGAACTGCCTCAGCTGTTCAACGTTCTTTTTGGACAGATGGCTCTGATTGGTCCGCGTCCGGAACGACCGGAATTTACTGCTATTTTGGAAAAGAAGATTCCTGGGTATATGTTCCGAACAAGCGTCCTGCCGGGAATTACCGGTTTGGCTCAAATCAATCTTCCTCCGGATTCAGACCTTGACAGCGTTCGACGAAAACTGGTTCTCGATTCAGAATATATCAACAACGCCAATTTGATGATGGACTTAAGAATATTCTTCTGTACATCGTTAAGAATTATCGGCTTGCCGGGGAAATCCTGCGCCAGAGTTGCAGGAATTGCTCGAGAAGACGTAGAAATTCCGGAATATATGCGTTATCACGAAGACGGGGCGCCGGTTAATTCTTCTCAAAACGTCGAAACAACCATTTCTAAAGAATCCGATTCGTCAGCGCCTTCGTCTATTACTCATTTAATGGCGACGGTGCAAATCAGATAATATTGCGGATGCTTTATCCTGATTTTTCGCCGTAATTACTTCAAGTTGATTTATTATGTTAAACGCGCTGACGGTAGACGTAGAAGACTTTTTTCAGGTGTCCGCCTACGAAAAAATTGTTCGTTTTGAAGATTGGGACAATTACGGCGATCGCGTTGTAAATTCTACTGGCAAAATTCTGGGACTGCTAAAAAACAAAGGAATCCGCGCAACGTTTTTTATTGTCGGCTGGACGGCAGAACGATTTCCGGAATTGGTTCAACAAATCTTCAGCGCCGGGCATGAAATTGGCGTTCACAGTTATCGTCATCGGTTGATTTACAATCTTACGCCGAATGAGTTTCGAGAAGATATCGTAAAATGCCGCGATATTTTGGAGTCCATTACCGGGAAACGTCCAGTCTGTTTTCGCGCTCCGAGTTTTTCGATAACTCAAAAATCTCTTTGGGCGTTGAATATTTTGGCGGACGAGGGTTTCGAATACGATTCGAGCATTTATCCGATATATCACGATCGATACGGCATTCCCAACAGCAATCCTGAGATTCACGAATTACAACAGCCTGCGGGGACGATTTGGGAATTTCCCCCTGCGGTTTATCGGATTTTGGGATACAATTTCCCCGTCTCTGGAGGCGGTTATTTTCGGCTTTATCCGTATTGGCTCAGCCGCAGTTTTCTTCAGAAAATCAATCAGCGGTTGAAGCGTCCCTTTGTAATTTACGTTCATCCCTGGGAATTTGACCCTGAACAACCCGTCATTCCCGGCTTGTCTGCCGTCTCAAAGTTTCGGCACCACGTTGGAATCCGCAAAAATCTGTCGAAGCTGGACCGATTAACGTCTGATTTTCAGTTTGGCGCGTTGAGCGAAGCGATTAGTCAATGGCGATGTTTTAAGCCTGCGTCAGAAAGGAAATAACGATGATGGAGAAACCTCGAATTCTGTTTCTGACGCATCGATTCCCTTATCCGCCCAATCGCGGCGACAGAATCCGTTCGTTCCGTCTGCTGGAATTCATGTCGAAAATCGCAGCCGTTGATTTGGGAACGCTTTGCGACGAAAAGCCCAGCGAAGAATACGTTTCCGTTTTGAAGTCGTATTGTCAGCGAACGGCTTTTGTTCCGTGGCGACCGTACGGACGATGGATTCATGCCGGCTTGAGTCTGCTGACCGGTTCAACGATGACCGAAGGACTTTTTTCGTCGTCCGCTTTGCGAAAGCAAATCAGAGCGTGGGCGTCTGAAACCGTCTACGACCGCGTCGTTGTTTTCTGTTCGAGCATGTACCCGTATTCCCGGCTGCCGGAACTGAAAAACATCCCGCTTATTACTGACATTGTAGACGTTGACAGTCAAAAATGGTTTGACTACGCTGCCGTTTCCACCGGAGTAAAAGGCGTGTTCAAGCGCCGGATTTTTGAAACGGAAGGACGCCGATTGCGTCAAAAAGAAATAGAAATCGCCCAAACGAGCATTCGGACTTTGGCTGTCAGCGAAGACGAAGTTAAGCTCTATCGCAGTTTCTCTCCGGAAAACGTTCATGAGAAAATAATCCCGTTGTCAAACGGCGTCGATTCCGACTTTTTCTCGCCGGACGCCCAATACGACAAAGCCGACTTCATCCCGTACAGGCTTGTTTTTGTCGGGGCGATGGATTATCGCGCCAATCTGGACGGTATCGAATGGTTTCTGGAGAACGTCTGGGAAGAACTCAAGCAAACCTTCCCCAAAATGGAGCTGGACCTGGTCGGTTCCAATCCCGGAGAAAAAGCGCAATCGTTCGCCAAAACGTCCGGCGTCAACCTGATTGGACGCGTTGACGACGTTCGACCGTATATTTATCGCGCCAATGCGGTTGTCATTCCGCTGCGAGTGGCGCGGGGAATTCAAAATAAAACCCTTGAAGCCATGGCGATGGCGAAACCGGTTTTAGCGTCGCCGATGAGTCTGCAAGGAATTGACGACTCTGTAACGCAGTTCGCCTGGAGTTGTAACGAACCTCAATCCTGGATTGATTCCCTGACGCAGTTGTTTAATCAGGGCGTTAACAATTCAGAAGTTCAAAGCCGCGCTCTGAAAGGGCGTCAGGCGATTGTCGATTCCTATTCCTGGCCAGCTCGATTTGCCAGACTGTCGGAATTGATTCTGACGCCAAATTGATTTTATGGACAATTCAAACCTCAGTCCTGACGTTTCAGCGGATTCCCAAAATGTCGTCAAGACATTTCCCGGGCGAGGTTTTTGTTTGTTCATGTTATTGCTGTTTTACGTTTTCCTGTTTTACGGCAGTCTGACGCCGTTTGTATTCAAATCCGTTCAAATTGGCTGGAATGAGGGCGTATCACAAATTCTTGCAACCGGCGGACATATAGAATCCCAAATGGACTGGTACGTCAACCTGTTTTTGGGAATCCCCGCCGGTTTTTTTATGCTTGGAGTTTTGTGTCTGGATAAAAAAACTTTCTGGTCGGCGCTCTACGCCTTGCCTGTCATTTTCGTTTGCTTTTTAATGGCGTTTATTGTGGAACGGCTTCAGCTGTACACCGTCAACCGAAACTGCGCCTTGTCTGATATTATAGCTCAAACATGCGGTTCAGGAATCGGCTGCGTTATTTGGGCAATTTCCGGTCAGGCAATCTGGGACGAAATGCGCCGATTCTGGAACGGATCGGGAATTCAAAGCGCCATTTCCGTTCTGACGGCTCTTTATTTTCTTGCCTTGATTATCGACGCCTGGTCGCCTTTTAATGTCGTTTATGTTTTGGGCGATATTTGGGGGCGCTGGAAAAGCCATGTTATTTTCTGGATTCCATTTAGCGAGTACGGTTCCGGGATTACGTTTTCTGATATTTCCAGGTTGTTGTTTTATGTTTTTTTGTATGTTCCCATTGGAATCTATATTCAATGGAAAAGCTCCAGACTGCGGATGCAAGGCGAAACGTTTCTTAACCAATGGCAACGACTGATTCGGGATTACCCGTTACTCTTTGCAACTCTTTTTGCGCTATGCGTTTCGACAATCCTGCTTATCGGGCAGTTTTTCATCCAATCCAGAATCCTGTACTCAACCAATATCCTCCTGGCGGTTTTGGCGGCTATGCTCGGCTGTATCGCATTGAGAATGAGTTCTTCCGGTTATTCTCTTGCGGTATCCATTGTCAGCTTTATAGTCATTCTAGTTGCGATGGTTGGGTATTACTGGACGCCATTTAATTTTAGTCTGGAAGCCTTTAAAGACAGTTTCGAATTTTCGATCTATCAGCTGATTCCTCTGGCAGACTATCAGCGATCCCATACAATTACCGCCATCAATCGACTTCTGACAAGTTTGGAAATCAGCATCGTTATAACAATCGCGCTGCGTCAAATTTTAGGAACTGTCAAATACGGCGGCAGAGCGACGCTTGCGATTTGCGCGTTCATTTTTACTCTGATGGAAGGCGGTCAATTATTTTTACCAGACAGAACGTTTACGTTTTCTGATATTATCCTGCAGACCCTGTTTAGCGCTGGAATCATAAAAGCTCTACCTTTTTTTCAAAATATACCTGTAATATCAGTTAAACAGGATAAATAATTGTTAAATATCAAAAAGGACTCAGGGATGGGATTACATTTTTTAAAAATATTATATAATATAT